>CAVFMC010000001.1:0-29670 GCA_963623565.1 Bacteroidaceae bacterium
CAGCCAAAACTCTTCGACTGTTAATGCTTTAATTCAAGCGTGGGATTGTAGTCAAAATACTGATTTTATAAGTTTTAAGAAAGATAATAACATAGCGAGTGCATTTAAGTTTTTGAACGGCCTATATAATATCTGTACGCCTCAAACCGATATCATACAATCACAACAACAAGAGTTAGCGGAAAAGATTGAAAAAACCATAACAGACGATATTTACAAGCGAATAAAAACTGCACAAACAGTACGAACTGACACGGCAGAAGTGTTTGAATCTTTAGTGCGGCTGTGTGAAAGTGTAGGTTGCGATCAACCATTTTATTTAGAGTGGCTCCGATTGTTAAGCCAGCTATTACTCCTTTACCACAAGCATAAGGTAATAAATGATATTTTACCAAACGATGCCTTTTTGTCATCAGTTAGATCCAGTCGGAACATATTGGATAATATATTTAGTGAGCTTAATAAGCATGAGGAATTTCGAGAGGTTTCTGCAAGAGGTGCATTCATAGTACGACAATGTTTAGAAGGAGGCAATAATTATCAAAACTTATTTTTATCCATCAAACATATAACGCTAACCGTGATAGAGTTGCTTACTGATAGTAATGCTCAACAAAATAATCACTCAGAGCTTTTGAAAAATCTTTATGATAGTTATCAGGGTTTAGTTAATAACATTCAGTCAAGCTACGATCAACAAGCAGCTGAGATGATTAAGAAATGTGACCAGATTTTTACCGATATTACGATGGATACTGATGTCGCATTATCCGAAAAAGCAATGATAAAGCAAATCGCTGTAGATTTAATCCTGGATTTTAGTGATTATGGTATATGCTCTTCTATGAAGAGCCAGCTTATAGATGCTGCTACGGTTTTTGGACGATATTATGAGAGCAGACAACGTGATAATACAGCTGATCCAGGGTTGCTTTCGTTAAGTAAAGCTTTTGCAACTTTTCAATTAGATACTAATAATGATAATTTACTAATTTTACTCGAACGGATTATTGGTACGGTTAAAACACTGCCAGATAGTGGTCAACTGCTAGCAATAAAGAAGTTGGCCAATCCTCCTCAAGACCCAAAAGAGCGAGAACTGTATTATTTATCTCAAACGCCGGGGTTAAGCAGGCTGTGTACATTTTTGGATAACTGCAAACACAGCGCTTTATTTAAAAAAAATTTACGCCGAATGCAGTGTGCGGTTAAGATCTTAAAGGCTAAAACTCCCCAAATAGCTCAACAATATGTGAGCGAATTGGTGCAAAAACAAAGTCCCAGTAGTTTTCAACCCATAACCATTGTCCGTGCAGACCCACAGCAACTATCCATGCAGAAGGATATAAAGGCAGCGCTAGAAGATCCGACAGCTTTGTCACAGACAGAGCAGGATACTTTAGCTGTTATGTTATCAGAAATATATCTTGAGAATCAATGCCAAGTCATAAAAGAGCAATGGCCGCGAGATGATACAGATGTGGTAATTTTAGTTAATGATCAACGGCAAGCGGCGAAAATGTTGGAATATTTGGGCGATACTGCTTTTTTAGCTAGCCATTCTTATAAATTTTTAGTAGCCAATGATCTTACAAATAGTCAGCGTAGTGAACAACAGCGAACTATAAACCAGATATCTCATGGCACAAAAGTTTTTTGCTTACAGGTTCCGAAACCAGAACTAATAGACGCTCTGGAACCTGAGGGGGTTAATATTCAAGCGGTTATTAGCGAAGATGATGTTGTTGAACCAGAGCAATTATTTTTTACAGGTAATCCGCCACGTGCAACGATTAATAATATTCCATTGCATAACGTTCTACATCTAAGTCGCGATCAAGAAATTGAGCTTGACACTATGTTTAAACAGCTAGAAAGTGTAATACCAGAGGATGCGATTACATTTAGTTCAATTAGCATGTTTCAGTCAGACGATGAAGAAGATGCTAAGAATGCTACAAAAATGTGGCATGTTAAAAAAAATCCTCAGGCATCCGGTATAGCAGTGAACATTATGCAGTTGATGAACAGTTTTGGATGCCTTGATAACCTCAGGAATACTAAAATAGTAGACGTTGTGCGCGTTATCGGTCAATACCCAAAGGCTGCGCGTTATTTTTATCAAGCTTTCCTCTTGGAATTGGAAACAGATGTTGCTGATCGAGTGGGTGTAAGTGAAAATAAAATTAATAATGCCAGGCAACTCTTTACGATATGTAATGACGAGGGTTTACAAGACAGTATCTTAAATGAGTTTAAATGTGTGGCGCTGCCGAAAGCTGTAAACAAACAGATAATGAATAAGCTTAAGCCATATTTGAAACTATATCGAAATCTTGCATCAAGAGAGCGTCAATCAAAACGACATTTTGACCAACTTAAAAACAGGCTTTTGAGCTCAAAAACATTGCAGGAACATCCGCACATGTTAGAAGCTTGTTTTACAGATATTACTAAACATGGGCATATGCTGCCACGTATTATGAACGAGCTTTATTTTAAGGGACTGAATTCATTAGAACAAACATGGGTAATAGAACTGCACAAAATAGTAAACACTACTGTTTATTCAGATAAAACAGTCATTAGATGGTTTCAAAAACTTGGTTTAATGAAGAAGCGCCCGGCTATTTCCGAAGATGAGTTGTCAAAATTAGACGGTGAGTTAAAAAGCTTAAAAGAACAAGAAGATCGACCGAATGCGTCAAACCAGTAAATATTTCGCAGTTAGTCTTATTCAAGTGGTTTTTATGTAGGATGAGACAGCATGAGTAAATTGCTGCCAAAGTTCTGGTTGTTGTAATATTCCTATCCGATTGATAGTCGTCGTCCAGCTCTCACGTTGCTGTACTCCTCGCATGGTCATACAGCAATGCTGAGCGGTAATAATGACGCCCACGCCCTGTGCTTGCGTAACTTGCGCGATCGCTTGGGCGATCTGATCGGTTAAGCGCTCCTGTAGCTGCAGGCGACAAGCAAACATCTCCACGATGCGGGCAAATTTAGAGAGGCCCAGCAAGTATGGACCGGGGAGATAAGCGATATGGCAGTGGCCAAAAAAGGGTAGTAGATGATGTTCGCAGACCGAACTAACGGCGAGCTGCTTAACTATGACTAATTGCGACAGCGGGTCGTTGGTTACGGAATCGTGGCTAGCGGCGAGCGTAGCGTCGTGTGTGGGATTGGGGTAGAGCGCATCCCCTACCACTTCAGGGAACGACATCTGGTAACCACGTAGCTGAAACTGCCAACTGGCGGCAGCCCGCTGAGCGCTGCGTTGCATCATAGCTTCATCCCACTGGTTGCTAGGTACACTCTGCTGCAAAAGCTGATAATAGAGCTGCGACAACGGCGGTTGTTGTTGCTGCTTAGGCTGCTGCGGCGCCGAATTTGGCGATTTACGCGTCATAGTCATCACTCCTTTCTGCTGCCAATAAATTTTCTAAATGAGCAAAATCAAACTGTCGCCGGTCCATCAGTTGCGAGAATTGCACGTTTTCTAGCGCGTGCAGGATATTGGATGGGATTTTGGCATTGTGGGCAGCCAGCTGGGCGATCCATTGTCCCATTTGATAGCGAGCGCTCCCAGTTTTATCAACCGGACAGCCGGATGGGTAGATCGGGAGGTCGAGCATGGTTACTAGTTGGGCAATATCCTGTTCTTGGCAATAAACTAGCGGGCGAATGAGGATCACGTCCCGTTGCTGATTCAGCAATTTAGGGGGCATGGAGCTAATGTGCCCCCCATAGCATAGCGACATCAGCAGCGAAGTAATTAGGTCGTCGCGATGATGGCCTAGCGCCAGTTTATTAAAACCCCAGGAGCGTGCTAAACGATACAGCACCCCGCGTCGCATCCGGGAGCAGAGCATGCAGGGGATGCGATTTCGCGGTTTATTCTGGCTACTAGCCGTATTCTTGGAGTTGCAGCTGGATGATTCCGTGGGGTCTGATACGCTCGGTGTGATTGGTGATTGTTTATTTAAAACGATCTGGGCGATATTAGTGGGTTCAACATGATAATCATAGTGTTGTGCCTGAAGCCAATTGCATAGCTGCTGCCAGTTAGGGTGTACGCTCTGCTGCTGCGACGGTAGCGATGCAGCCTGCCAGCCCTGATCCACCAGCACCACCTTCAGGGTAAAAGGCACTTGGGTTTTAGCTTGCAGACGGTGTAATAGATAGGTCAACACCAGCGAATCCTTGCCGCCAGATAAACCGATTATAATCCGATCACCTGGCTGAATCAGCCTAAAGCGCTCGATCGCCACTCCCATATAGTGCAGCAGCTTAGTTTCTAAGCGACTAGCGTTTAGCCGATGCGCTGCCATCGTACCCCCTCACCATCCAGCCAAAGTAATAGTTCACCTGCCTGCCAGCTGATATACACCGGCTGATCATCAAAATGATTGGAGATGGTTAAATCGTCTCCTAGTTCCAGCGTAAAATCTTCAAGCGAATATTCTGCTCCCCAGATATTTAAATTTTCTACCGTACCACCATAAGCTTGCAGCGAAAATTTACTGCCGCGGTGGGGGGCGTGCAGCTCGATTCCCATGGGGGGTAGGATAGTAATGGTCTGGGTGGGCGAACAGATCGTCGCCGAGCCTCGCCCATCTAATTTCGGAGCTAAACAGGGGCTATAAGCCACCAGCTGTTTACTGATTTGGCTCACTAGACCTAAGGCGGCTAGTAGTTGGTCTAATCGACCACCCAGCGCCTGCCAGAGCCGCACCGCGTAGATTTTTGGGCAGAGTTGCTGGGCTAGTTGCCAAGCTAGCCGACCATCGGTCCGATCCTTCTTGGTCGCGTAGCGATACTGCGGTACCTGATGTTGCGTCAACCAAGCTAACGCTGCCGGCTGACTAGAATCCCCATCACCAACCCAATAATGGGGCAATAAATTCAGCTGATGCAGGATATTGACTCCGCCATCGGCGGCAATTATGATTCGCTGGGGAGCGGCCAAGGAACCCATGGTAATTGGATCGATTGCTGCCAATTGTCGGCGCAGCCAAGCGCCTTCTACCGCGGGACCGGCCAGTACTAAGTTAATAACTATACCATCATCTGTATTATCTAACATGGTTATCGGCAAGCGTTCCTATCACATATCAATCAAATGGTTTGTTTTAATCGTTTCATTCCTAACAGACCAAACAGCAGCCCAAACAGCCACATCGGATAGTTATGCGCCAGACAATACTGCCAACCGCACTCTTTTAAAATCACGTTACGCACCAGATAATTAAAGTGGGTCATCGGGTTCATGTTAGCTAGCAGTTTAAGAACTAGAGGCATATTATCCACCGCGAACATCGAGCCAGAAAGCATCATCATCACAAATAAAATCATCATTAGGCCTAGTAGCGATTGCTGCTGAGTATGGCAAAAATTGGAGACGAACACCCCTAGCATAGCCATGGCAAAACTAAAGGAGAGAAAAGTGAACGCTAGCATCCAGACCGAACCGCGGAAGGGTAGGTGAAAAACCAATAGCCCCAGCGCGCAGACCGAGAGAAAATTAATCATGGCGATGGCTAGATAAGGGACGGTTTTGCCGATGATTAGTTCGATTTTACTAATTGGCGCCGATAGCAGGGTTTCGATAGTACCGTTTTCTTTTTCTTTGGTGATGCCGATGCAAACTAGACTAAAAATAGCAGTAGAGACGGTCATGGCCATGATCGATGGCACAATAAAAAATTTGGTATTCATCTCCGGATTAAATAAAATTCTGGTGCTAAAATTGACCATGGCGGTGGTGTGATTGTTGATAGTGTCGCCGCTATTTTTGGTTAATTCCTGCACCAGCACGGTGTTAACGATCGACTGCGTGAAACTGCTGACCGACTGCGCTGTTAGTACGTTCGAAGCGTCGATTAACGCTTGCAGAGTGACCGGCTTGCCACTACGCAGCAGCCTGGTTAATCCTTCCGGCGGTGCTACTAAGACCAGGTCGGCGCGATTTTGTTTGACTAGCTCAAAGGGCTGGGCGACCACACCAATTTGTTGGTAGCCCTTGACCGGAATAAACAGTTCGGTGGCTAGGCAATGCTCATAAATCCGTCGCATCAAAACATCATCGGCCGGGGCGCTGACCACGATGCTTAGGTTACGCGCCTCGTTAGAGACCGCATAACTAAGTAAAAAACATTGAAAAACCGGCATCAGTAATAGCGCAAAGACCATCACTGGATTACGAATGGTCTGAGTCAGTTCCTTAATCAAAAAGCCTTTAAACACTTGCATAAATTACCATGGTTATTATGATTACAACGGCTGTTTTAATATTTTTATTTTTATTCGCTATTATTCTAAGCTACGCCGGAAATTCAACACCGCAGCGCTTAAGATGATAACTCCCTGCACCATTAAGATTAGTAGCGGGATTTTAAGTTCTAGGAGGGTATTACCATGTAAAAATACCCCGCGCACTGCATCCACATACCAACGGGCGGGAAACAGGGAGGCCACGTGCTGCAAAAAGAGTGGCATATATTTAATCGGGAAGATAAAGCCGGAAAGCATGGAGGTGGGCAGTAGCCCAATGGTGAGCGCTTTTTGGATGGCGATCTGCTGTTCTTTGGTGGTGACTGAGATATAGAGGCCGATGCCCAGGTAATCAATAATAAAAATGATAGTAAAAATGGCTAAAGTTAGATGACTACCGCGCACCGGTACCCCAAAGAGCAGTCGCGCCACTAGATAGACTACGCTAAAGCCGACAGCGCTGAGCAGCGCGTAGGGGACAATTTTGCCTAGCATTAATTCGGCGGAATGAACGGGGGTGGACATCAGTAGTTCCATGGAACCATGTTCCCACTCCTTGCAGATAGTCAGGGTAGTTAATAAAATCGCCACTAGCGCAATAATGACCGCCGAGAGACCGGGAATGGCGAACCATTTAGAATTTAGTTCGTCATTAAAAAGATAGCGTTCTACGATATTAACGCCGGGAGCAGAGGTAGAAGTAGCGCTAGAGACTGAGGAACTAGTGGACGTGCTGCTACTTGTTTGATGGTCCAAGATCCGCTGGATCACCTTAGTGCGCATGCTGCTTAAATAACCTAAGGCCGCCGAAATCGAAGAATTATCCGCCCCATCCACTAAAATTTGTATCGTGGCGCCTGCCTCCGACCGCAGGTTTTTGCTAAAATTAGGCGGAATAAAAATTCCTACTTTGGCGCGTTCGGTGGTTACTTCATTGAAGAGCTGTTCCGGGTGGGTAATATAGTAGGTTTTAAAATAATCAGAACTACCAAAACTCTCCACCAGCCGCCGGGCATCTAAGCTATCATCCTGATCTACCACCGCGGTAGCGATATTTTTGAGGTTAAATTCGATACTGCTGCCTAAGATGATTACTACTAAAAATGGAAGTAGCATGGCCAACATTAAGACGAAAGGATCGCGTAGCACATGCATCTGCTCTTTTTTGACGATGGCCCAGAAGCGATGAAAACGAAAATGATCGCGGAGGCTAGGTTCTACCGGTTGAGTCAGCTGTGGCGTTGGCGGCAATGTCGGCGATAGCGGTGTCGACGTCGGCGACGGTTGGCTAGGGTGATTAGATTGTTTCATCGATTATCCCCCTCCACTAATTTAACAAAGACATCCTCCAAGGAGGGTTGCACTGGTTCAATAGGACAAATTTGCGCTACTTCCGCTACCACTTGGGTTTCATCGTAGCGGGGATCCACAATGCCGTGAAAATGACGGCCATAAGCTTCCCAGAGGGAAAATTTTCGGGCTAGCGGTTGAATCTTAGTGTAACTCGTTCGGTCTTGGACTTTAATTAGGTAAATGGTGCGTTGATAAGTCTGACGTTTTAGACGCTGTGGACTATCTAGCGCAATTAACTCTCCAGCACGCATTAGCGCCACCCGTTGGCAATTTTCCGCTTCATCCATATAGTGAGTGGTCACAAAAATAGTTTTGCCAGCATTAGCCAGCTGCCGAATCAGCGCCCAAAAGCGTGCACGCGCCACCGGGGCCACGCCAGCGGTGGGCTCATCTAGAAAGATAATTTTGGGGTCATGTAGTAGCGCTGCCACCAGCGCAATTTCCTGTTTAATGCCTCCAGGTAGACTACTAACAATAGCATTAGGCTTTTGTTTAAATTCAATAAAATCTAGTAGCTGGCGGCGGCGTTGCTGGTAAATGGTGTCAGGAATACGGCGAATGGCAGCGGCAAAATTGAGATTTTCTAGCACCGTTAAATCCGGGTATAGGGTAAATTTTTGCGACATATAACCGACTTTACTTTTAATCTGTTGCTGATGCTCTTCGGTGACCGCAAGTCCGTCGATCTGAGCACGTCCGGCGGTAGGCACCAGCAGGCCGCAGAGTACCCGGATGGTGGTGGTTTTACCAGCGCCATTAGCCCCTAAAAAACCAAAAATTTCCCCCGGGGTCACCGCAAAATTGACATGTTTAACCGCATAAAATTCACCAAATTTTACCACCAGATCTTCCACCTTCACCATCGGCGGGGTGGCCGAGGTGGTGGGGATAGTTTGTGGCCGGGAAGGTGGATGAGTAGCACTTAAGTTATTCATATGAATCCGGACGTTTAGCATTTTGGGGTCTGTGAGGTTGGTGTTGCGCTCGCTGCACAAAATAAAGATCAAAATTCTCCACCTGCGCTGCTTCTAAGAGCTGAGTTGGTTCCCCAGTGCCGATCACTACCCCTTCTTCCATCAGATGCACCTGCTCACAGCGTTCTGCTTCATCCATATAGGCGGTAGTCATAATCACCGTAATCTGCTGCTGCACCGCTTGGTTTAAAATATTCCAAAACTCGCGGCGGCTAATCGGGTCAACTCCGTTGGTGGGTTCATCCAACAGGATCATTCGAGGAGAACGCAGTAGGGCGCACATTAAGCCTAATTTCTTATACATCCCACCCGACAGCTGGCCTGCTGGCCGGTCTAAAAAGCGATCTAAACGGGTCATTTCTAGTAGTTCGACGGTTTTCTGCTGATAAGTTGTAGCGTCAATACTATACATACTAGCGAAAAATTCCAGGTGTTCGCGAATGGAAAGATCCGCGTACAGACTCTGCTGTTCCGGCATATAAGCGATATCTGCACTGACCTGCGAGTAGGCGATCGGTTGATTATCGCGTAGATAACGGATGCTACCGCTATCCGGTTGCAGCAGCTGCAGTATTAGCCGTAGTAGTGTGGTTTTACCCGCCCCGGCCGGGCCGATAATGCCGTGTAGCATCCCGCCGGCAAATTCTAAACTAACCTGATTAAGCGCCAGCACTTCACCCTGATTAAAACTTTTATTCAGGTCTTGTATGGTCACCGCCAGTGTGGTTGCCTGCGTAATGGTAGCTGCCTGCATAATAGAAATCGCTCGTTTCTTGTTCTCCGACCGCCACACGATTAGGTGGACTCAAAATCGGTTTCAATGGTCATCCCGCACTTAAGGGTCAAATCTTGATTCTCAAAGAGCACTTTGACGCCATACACCAGTCGAGTGCGCTCTTCGCGAGTCTGGACGTTTTTAGGAGTAAATTCCGATTCTTCATTAATTTTAACAATGGTACCCGGAAATTGCCGTTCAGGTAGCTCTGGCAGGGTGCCGATCACGCGATCGCCTACTTTCAGCTTACATACCATATCATGGGGTACATAAAAATAGGCGTAGATGTCGTCGCGGGGGTTAATTAGACTATAGAGCGCACTACCTACCGAGGCATATTCGCCTACCTCTTTATAAGCGGTAACTACTAGACCGTCGATTGGCGCGTAGATTTTACACCAATTAATATTAAGATCATTGCTCTCTTTGTCTCGGGTGATGGATTCTAAATCCGCCTGAGTAGCGGCCCCTTTACTAAAGAGGTTAGTATAACGCTTAAAATTCGCGTCTAGCTGCTTAGCGATAATCTTATAGGAGCAATCATCCAACACCGCGATCAACTGACCCTTTTTTACCCAGGAACCTTCTTTGACCGCCGCGCGATCAATTAGATCCGCTGCCACCTTAGAGGAAATTACAGTAGTAGTGCTATCCAGCGTGCCCGCGTAACGAAAATTACTGCCCTGGCGTGCGCGGTAAATTAAAACCGCCGCTAACACCACTAGAATCACCATGGTAGCGATTAAATGTTTAATTTTCATCTTTGTTACCCCATTCCTATTATAGTTGTAGTGTAGGTTTTAATAGCAAGATCTATGTTACTGAATCATGTTGTTAGATTATGATCGATGATCGCTATGGCTCGTGCCAGACGCGCTAGGGTGGCAGACTGACCTAACAGTGCGAGCGTAGTATGCAGTGGAGGAGATACGGTGCTGCCCATCGCCGCGGCTCGAATCGGTTGCGCCAGTTCACCCATTGGCAGCTGCCATTGGGTGGTTAAACTGGTAAGTAGCGTCTGTAGACTAGTCTCATCCCAGGCGGTTTGGGTGCCAAACACGTTAGTTAAGCGTTGTAGTAGTTGATGCATCGCCTCCGGATCATTCTGTAGCAACGCTAACGCTTTGGGCTGATACACCATTTGCTCAGCGGGTAGATAAAAATCGCGTGCCCGCTCAGCCATCTCTACCAAGGTATTGACCCGTTCACGTAATGCCAACACCAGTGCAGTTAGGTTTGGTGACGAAGGCAGCGCAACAGTGACGTGGCTATTCAGTATTAGCTCTGGTGGCGTTGCTGCCGATCCCGCCTGCAGTTGCAGCTGCTGCTGAACAAAGGGCTGTAAGCGCTGGGCGATCAGCTCCGGCGGCAAGGCTTTTAAATAATAACGATTCAGCCAGCGCAGTTTTTTAGGATCAAAAGTCGCCGCCGCTTTATGAATTTTAGTTAGCTCAAAATGTTGAATCAGTTCTGGTAGCGAAAAAACTTCCTGATCACCATGGGACCAGCCCAGCCGCACTAGATAATTAATGAGTGCTTCAGGTAGATAGCCATTTTGTTGATATTCTAAGACGCTAGTGGCACCATGCCGCTTAGAGAGTAGTTTGCCATCAGTGCCTAAAATCATCGGTACATGCGCATACTGCGGCACCGGATAGCCCAGTGCCCGCATAATATTAATCTGCCGCGGGGTGTTATTGACATGGTCAGCGCCACGAATCACGTGGGTGATCTGCATCCGGCAATCGTCCAGTACTACCGAAAAGTTGTAGGTGGGAGTACCATCCGAACGAATAATCACTAGGTCATCCAACTCGGCGTTGGCGAATTCTAAATGGCCTAAAATCTGGTCGTCAAAAGCTACTACCCCGTCAGTGGGGTTTTTAAAACGAATGACGTAAGGGCGATCAGCCGTCGCCGGCAAATTCAGCTCCCGGCAATGGCCACCGTAACGCGGTTTTTCTTTGCGTGCTAACTGCGCCGTACGCTCGGCCTCCACCGCCTCCTTACTGCAATAACAACGATAAGCTTTACCCTCGGCGATCAGTTGTTCGGCTACGCTACGATAATAAGCAAGTTGATCATGCTGATAAAAAGGACCCGCGTCGTAATCTAACTGCAGCCACTGCATCGCCTCTAAAATTACCCGAGTAGACTCATCGGTAGAACGCTGCAGATCGGTGTCTTCGATGCGTAAAACCAGCTCCCCGCCGCAATGCCGCGCCCACAACCAGTTGTACAGCGCGGTGCGGGCTCCCCCTAAATGTAGATGCCCGGTGGGACTAGGCGCAAAACGAGTACGAACTTTCATTGCGGTTTAATCACCATGTTTTTTATTATGTTTTTTTGCATTGTTCTATTATTGCCACTTTTAAGTGTGTTTATCTGTTATATAGATAAAATACGAAATATAAATACCGTACGAACTACTTTCTTAGTAGATTACACGCACAACCCTAAACACTGATCCGCAAAACGCCAATTAAGAATATTAAAGATCTGCTCTAAATATTTAGCTCGATCATTATGGTAATCGATGTAATAGGCGTGTTCCCATAAATCGCAGGTGAGCAGTGGAAAGATCTGCGGATCGGTGATAGGGGTTTGCGCGTTAGCAGTAGTCATCAACTCCAGCTGATCCCCGTTATGGATTAGCCATAGCCAGCCCGAACCAAAAAATTGATTACCGGCCTCCAAAAATTGCAACTTAAACTCATTCCAGCCCCCAAAGGATTGATCTATCAGCCGGGTTAAGCGCTGCGAAACCACTTTTTCTTCATCCAACACGGTTAAACTTTTCCAATAGAAATCGTGATTCCAACATTGGGCGGCGTTATTAAAAAGCGCTCCGACACTATGGCGAATCAACTCGGTTAAAGAGGAATTATTGGTTTCTAAATCGTTATCCGCGATCAGTTTATTCAATTTCTTAAAATAACCTAAATGATGTTTGCCGTAATGGTATTCTAAAGTTTCTTTAGAAAGAATGGGTGATAAAGCGTTCAAATCGTAGGGTAACGGTGACGGCTCATAAAACATAATAGCTTCTCCTTATTCTGTCATCATTCAGTATTACTATTTGCTGTTTATTATTTATTATTCATTATTCAGCGTCTTCATCATCTATAATCTTAAACCTGTGCAAACTAAAAACGCCTAATATCATTCTTCTAACAGAATAACACAAACAGATGAAAATTCAAACTAACAGATGATAATGTAACGTACACTGCTTAACTACTCACTTATCACCTACTGGGCCAGCACATCTAGTAATGCAGCAAAATCTGCCGGCAGCTCAGCGTGAAAATGGTAATATGTTCCGGTTTGTGGGTGAGGCAGGGTAAGTTCTATAGCGTGTAGCGCCTGGTGCGAAAAATGCAGTAGTTGAGCACGCTGCTGCGCATTTAAACCGGCGGTAACGCTGCCCCGGAGATTATACTGCTGGTCGCCTACCAGCGGATAACCAATATGGGCTAAATGCACCCGAATCTGGTGGGTGCGTCCGGTTTCTAGCTGCACCCGCAGCAGGGCGTGATGGGCAAAACGCTGTTCGACCCAAAAGTGGGTGACGGCTGGACGTCCCGACTCGCGCACCGCCATCAGAGTTCGTTGCACCGGATGGCGACCAATGGGGGCGTTAATAGTACCGCCGCTAATGGGCATCCCGCAGACTAGCGCCCGGTATTCGCGCTTAATTTGCCGCTGCGCCAGCGCCTGCCATAAAAACTGATAACTGGTGACATTACGCGCAATCACTAGTAAACCCGAGGTATCTTTGTCAATGCGATGAATAATGCCGGCGCGCGGTAGCTGGGCTAGTTCGGGAAATTGGTAAAGTAATCCATTGAGCAGCGTGCCGTGCGCATTACCTGCTCCCGGATGCACCACCAACCCCACTGGTTTATTAATAATTATGAGCTCATGGTCTTGATAGATAATCTCTAACGGCAGTGCTTCGCCGCTCTCGGTTAGCGTCGGCTTGGCGGTAAGTGTGGCTTGCACCGTTAGCAGTTGGCCGGTGCGTAGCTTGTAACGGATGGAAGTTTGTACCGCGCTATCAACGCGTACCCAGCCCTGTTGAATCCACAGCTGCCATAGCGAGCGCGAATATTGTGGAAACAGCGTTTTTAAGCCAAAATCTAAACGCTGCTCCTGAAGCGCCGCCGGGACGGCCTGCTGCAGTTGAATCAGTTCAGTAGCTTTGGTGGTAGTTTCTATCTGGCACCTCTGTATTCTCTTATGCTTATTTTTTGGCCGCCGCGGCTAGTTCTAACAGACTACGACGCCGGTATTTTGCTCGTAAGCCGCTACTATACTGATGCAGCCACTGCACCAAAACCATTAGCAGCATCAGCAGAATCAGCGTGGAACTAATAGCGGCGCCCATCGGCCAATTGTTGAGAGTCAAAAACTGCTGCTCAATTAAATTACCCAGCAGCAGCGCGCGCGCCCCGCCTAGTAGTGCCGGAACATAAAACATGGTAATCGAGGGCAGAAAGACCATCAGACAACCGGTGATGATGCCATTGCGACTCAGCGGTAGCACTATCCGCCAGAAAATGGCAGCTGGAGTAGCGCCTAGATCCCGCGCCGCTTCTAAATAGCGGCGGTCGATTTTACTAATACTTAAATAAATAGGCAAAATCATCAGCGGCAAAAAATCGTAAGTCAGACCCATCAACACCGCGCTGTTAGTATATAAAAATTGCAACGGCTGACTAATCACTCCAAGTTTCAGTAGTAGCCAATTTAAAACCCCATGGTGTTTTAATAGGATCATGATGGCGTAGACCCGCACCAGTGAGCTCATCCAAAAGGGAATGATCACCAACAACAAGAGTGGCGGCTGCCATTTAGCTTGGGCGCTGGCGATACAATAAGCAAAGGGATAACCCAGTAATAGGGTACAGAGACTACAACCCAACGCTATTTTTAAGGAGCGCAGCATGATTACTAAGTAGGCGGGTTGGCAGAGTAGCTGACGATAATTAGTCCAAGTGAAATGCAGGGTAAAGAGCTGGGGATAATGTTTGCTGCAAAAACTGACCAGCAGTGCTAAACTTAAAGGGGTGAGTGCGAGTAGCAATAGCCAGAGCCAGCTCATCACAATTGATACTCCACGAAAAGTACTGTATCGCCTAATAAATTGGCGGATAACAGTTGGATTGATCATGACGCGGTCTATCCTAATAATAGCACTTCCCAACCGATAATCCAGTTGACCCAGACCGGTTCGCCGATCTTATAATCTAGATTATCTGCGTCATCATTAAAAAATTCGGTGGCCGCCAGGGTGGCTCCGCTAGCTAAACGCACAATCAGGTCCACCGTAGAGCCTTTATAAATCACCTGTTCTACTACCCCCGGGAACGCCGTGCTTTTGGCTGCCGCATCCAGTTCATCCTGTCCCCAGACATCGATGTCCTCCGGGCGGATCATCAGATAAACTAGTTGATCGGCGGTGAGTTGCAACCGATGATTGCTGAGCTGCAGTGATTGTCCCTCCAGTTCAATCTGTAGTTGCGCCCCGCCTGGCAGCACCCGCGCAGGCACCTGAAAAATATTGGCTTCACCAATAAATTTAGCCACAAACAGGGTGTTGGGCTCCTCATATAGCTCCTTGGGGGTACCGATCTGGGCGATATGACCTTCCTGCATCACCACCACCCGATCGGAGAGCGATAACGCCTCCTGCTGATCATGAGTCACCATAATAAAAGTGATGCCTAGCCGCCGCTGCAACTGCTGCAACTCTAGCTGCATGCTTCGTTTTAAGCGATAATCCAAGGCGCTCAGCGGCTCGTCCAGTAACAAAACTAGTGGTTCATTAACTGCCGCCCGTGCGATTGCCACCCGCTGCCGTTGTCCACCACTTAGCTGTTCCGGTTTGCGGTCTGCTAGCGGCTGCAGGCAGACCATAGCCAGCACCGCTTCTACCCGCCGCTTTATCTCGTTCTTGGGAAGATGTTTACAGCGTAGGCCAAAAGCTACGTTATCAAAGATGGATAGATGGGGAAAGAGGGCATAGTGCTGAAAAACCATATTGACCTGTCGCTGTTCGGGAGGAATCTGATTAGCCAGCTGTCCATTAATATAGAGCTGGCCGCTCTCCGGCTGTTCCAGTCCCGCGATTAGACGGAGCAAGGTAGTTTTACCGCAACCCGAGGGACCGAGAATGGTAAGAAATTCACCATCTAAGACCTGCAGATTTAGCTGATCAAGGATAACCGCTTCATGGAACCGCTTGGAGACCGCGGTTAGTTCGACGATGGGTGGTTTAGACTGGCTGCTAGCCACCGGTTGCTGTCGGATGATATGCATATCGGTATGCAATAACAACGACTATTTATCTGTTGCTACGCTAGCTGCAACGCCTGCTGCTGTAGTTGGAGAATCTGCTGCAAGCCCGGACGAGCTAGATCAATCAACTGATTTAACTGCTGCTGGGTATAGGCGCCATGTTCAGCGGTGCCTTGTACCTCCACCAGCCGCCCATCTTCTAGCATCACCACGTTAAAATCCACCTGGGCGCTACTATCTTCTCCATAATCTAGATCCAAACAGAGCTGATTATGCACGATCCCTACCGATACCGCTGCTACCAGTTGACTAATCGGTTTGCTTTTGAAATGAATGGTACGAGACATAGTGGTGATGGCGTCTACTAAAGCTACGCAGCTACCGCAAATCGCTGCCACCCGGGTACCGCCATCAGCTTGCAATACGTCGCAATCCAGAGTGACGGTGTTTTCACCTAGCTGCCGCAGATCCACAATGGCGCGCAGCGAACGCCCAATTAGCCGCTGAATCTCTTGGCTGCGTCCGGTCTGTTTGCCTCGTACCGCCTCACGTTCGGTACGCTGACCGGTGGCACGCGGTAACATTCCATATTCGGCGGTTACCCAGCCTTCGCCGCTGCCCTTTAAAAACTTGGGCACGCCGGTCACTACCGAAGCGTTGCAGAGCAGTTTGGTGCGGCCAAATTCCACCAGTACCGACCCTTCGGCGTACTGAGTGTATGCCCGAGTGAAATGCACCGGACGCAACTCATTATAAGCACGGTTATCGGTTCGTTTTATCATCGCTCTAGCCCCATCGTTTCTTGTTATTTATCAACTTTTTACTATTTCGGTCATAACCCTAAATCCAATAAAATCTAATAAAATTTGGTGGTATTAGTCAAATAATTTTTCTTGACCACAAGATGGCGGTTTGCTATAAAATTTGAGCAAGAACAGTGGAGTGCAAAATGCTATAGAAATGATGCCGACGATACAAGAACCCGTATTAGAGAGTAGCAGTTAATGATCGCTAGTTTAAACGGGATAGTGCTGGAAAAATACGCGCCTTTTATTGTTTTGGAGGTCAATGGGGTGGGTTATGAGCTGCAGCTGCCGCTCTCCGATCTAGCGCTGCTACAGGTGGGGCAGCGGTGTCGGCTCTATGTGCAACAGGTGATTCGGGAGGATAGTCAGCAGGCGTTTGCCTTTTTGGTGCGCGAACAGCGTGAACTTTTTAAGCAGCTAATTAAGATAAGTGGCCTGGGGCCGAAACTGGCTATGGCGCTACTTTCGGCGCTGCTGCCGCGTGAATTGGTTAATTGTGTGGTCACCGAGGACGCCAAGCGGTTGACTCGGGTGCCGGGGATTGGGCCTAAAATGGCTAAACGGTTGCTGGTAGAACTGAAAGATAAGTTACTTGCAATGCGATTAGATCGATTGATGATGGTGGAGCCACTGGAGGCTGTGGCGGTGGAGAGTGGCGCTACAGAGGCCGCTTCATCAGCAGCTACGCCAGAGGCGGTAAGCGATAGACTGAGCGAAAATGCTGTCCAGTCGCTGGATATAAATGCCGGTAGTAGCCAGCTGGCCATCACCGATGCACTAAGTGCGCTAGTTAATTTAGGCTATAAGTCGCAACAGGCCCAGCTACTGATTGCTCAGATTCCGGAGGTGGGCAGTAAAAGCTGTGAAGAACTAATTAAAGAGGCATTAAAATTAGCCGCTAAAAATGGTTGATTGAGTGTGTAGCATCCGCTGGTGCCGTAAAATTATGGTGTCGTAAAGGTTGCTATTGGCAAGGATTTTATTATACTAGTGGATGAAGCGATATGCGCTGCTTAAGTAAGAGCTGGCAAGTGGTGCAAGGCGACGGTATGGGTGCAGATTGAGAGCAGAGAGGCAAGAGGAGCGCAGTGGCATGAAAGTGCTGATGTATGGTTGGGAATTCCCGCCTATGATTAGTGGGGGTTTGGGAGTGGCCTGTTATGCTATCGTTCAATCGTTATGTCAATTACAGGTAGATATTAAATTGGTGCTGCCTGATGTTACCCAGGATTGTTGTCCGATACTGCGCGAATATAACCAATTAACCAATTTAATCACCGCCTATCAGCAGAGTCGTAGCGGCGATGTGGTGGGCGACACGCCCCAGCTGGATGGTGCGGCAACGCAGGAGACAGGGTCAGCAAGCAGGTCGGTGTTGGGCAAGGTTAATCCACAGAGCGCTAAACCGATCTTGCGGCTGTCGAATTATCTATTGCAGAGTGGCGGTAGAATGTTACGTTTTGGTCCTTATAGCGGCCAGGCTAGCGAGTCTGTTAGTTATAATTATAACGCTGTATTGGATTGGGAACAACTGCTGCAGACGGTTTGGGCGCTGCCAGACAATTCAGCGCTACGGAAGTTTGTAGCTGTGCATCAAGATCTGTTGCATAGATTGCAACATAGCTACACCGGCGGTCTTGTAGGATCGGTGCTGCACTACGCACTGCTCGCGGGGCCGCTAGCCAGCCAAGTGGACCACCAGATTATCTATGCGCATGATTGGCTAACCGCGTTGGCGGCGCTGGAGGGACGAAGTTATAGCCAGCGGCGGGTGGTGCTGCATATTCATGCTTTGGAGACCGATCGTAGCAGCGTGGAGAGTCGGGGGCTGATTTATCAGATTGAGCGCTTTAGCATGCAGCAGGCGGATCATATTATTACGGTGAGTAATTTTACTAAACGCAATATTGTGCGATATTACCAGATCGATCCGGCTAAAATTTCGGTGGTATATAACGGGGTGTTGCCGCTAGCCGATAGCGCAGGGCAGGCGAGCGGTGGTGATGACGATGCCCATGCAGCTAATTTATCTACGCCGAGCGATGCGGACGCGTCCAGCAAAATTCCCATGGTGCTGTTTTTAGGTCGAATCACTAATCAAAAAGGGCCTTATTATTTCATTGAAATTGCCCGCCTAGTGCTGCAAGTGCTGCCGGAGACCCAATTTGTCTTTGCCGGTACCGGCGATCTGCTATACAGCATGATCGAACGGGTGGCCCAGCTACGGCTAGGGAGTAACATCCATTTTACCGGTTTTTTGCAGCTTCAGCAGGTGCAGCGAATCTATGGGCTGGCTAGCGTGTACGTGATGCCGAGTGTGTCCGAGCCCTTTGGTATTTCGGCGCTGGAGGCGGCGCAACATGGCCTGCCGGTAATCGTCAGCAAGCAATCCGGAGTGGCCGAAGTAATGCCTAATATTTTAAAAGTGGATTTTTGGGATAGCCAAAAATTCGCCAATCAAATTATCGCATTGCTGCAGCATCAGGCGTTAGGGCAGGAGATGACTAGCCATGCGTCTCAGGACCTTACTAAACTAACCTGGAATCGGGCAGCGCAGGCGATTTTGCGGGTTTATCATAAACTGCTGCAGCATTCAGACGGAGAAGCATAAACGTTGTATGACCGCCATTTGTCTCTATTTTCAAGTCCATCAGCCTCGTCGCTTACGTAATTTTAGTTATTTTGAAATCGGTCATTCCCATTATTACGAGGATGAAGCGTTAAATCGGGCGGTGATGCGTAAGGTAGCAGAGAAATGTTATCTACCCGCCTGTGCACTGCTGCTGGAGCTAATTGAGCGCTACCCCGGGCAGTTTTGCTGCGCTTTTTCGCTCTCTGGGGTGTTTCTAGAGCAGTGCAAGTTATATACGCCGCAAGTACTAGAAAGTTTTCAGCGGCTGGTGGCCACCGGCCAGGTAGAGTTACTCAACGAAACTTATGCTCATAGCCTAAGCGCGATTTTTGCTCCCGACGAGTTTAAACGTCAGGTGCAGCTGCATCGCCAACTAATCCAGACCGAATTTGGCGTGACCGCCACTACCTTTCGTAATACCGAGCTGATTTTTAGTAATCAGATCGCTGCGCTGGTGGCACAGCTAGGTTATCAAACCATTTTAGCCGAGGGAGCGGAGAAGGTGTTAGGTTGGCGCTCGCCCAATTTTCTCTACCACGCCAAAAACTATCCGAATTTAAAGTTACTACTTCGCAATTACTCGCTGACCGACGATATCGCTTTTCGCTTTTCGGAGCGTAGCTGGCGCGAGTACCCGATTAATGCGGAAAAATACAGTAACTGGCTGCACGTGTTGGGGCCTAACGCGGAGGTAATTAATCTATTTATGGATTTTGAAACCCTAGGCGAGCATCAATGGCAAGAGAGTGGAATTTTTGATTTTATCCGTTGTCTGCCGGAGTTTGTGCTGCGTAATCCCTATTTTAGTTTTCGCACCCCGCATCAAGTTAGCCAGCAGCTAGCGCCGGTAGCCGAACTGGATGTGCCATATTACCTTTCCTGGGCGGATGAGGATCGGGATCTCAGCGCCTGGTGCGGCAACCATCTGCAGGATGATGCGTTACAGGCGATCTATGGGCTGCAGCCACTGGTTTATGCCACCCATAACTCGGAGCTGATTAGTACCTGGCAGCATCTCTTAACTTCCGATCATTTTTATTATTTATGTACTAAATATGCGGCAGATGGCGACGTACATAAATATTTTAGCCCCTACAGCAATCCCTATGAAGCCTATATTAATTATATGAATATTGTGGCGGATTTTAAATTGGTGCTGCAGCGCTATTTGTCACGCTTATCGACCGCGGAAGCTGCCCCGGACGGCCCAACCAACAGTCCCCGGTGCCGCAGACGACCTAACCAATCGGCCAGCACTAATCATAAGCGCTAAGTTGAATGCATGACTGATGGCAATTAAGCTATGGAACGGTTCTATCATTTTGAAGTTAGTTTTGGGTTAACCCGCCACGGGGATGCGACTGGCAGCTTGATTTGCTCTAAATTAGCAGCTTTAAGCCAATCGGCGATGGCTTCTAGTCTGTTTGGTAGTTCGTCTACGCAGCTCGCGCATTATTTTTTAATCGCTGCTTGGCCCGCTAAACCAGCGCAACTACCTCAGCATTTGGGTGCGTTGGAACTAGTTCTAGTTGATGCACAGACTGCTGTGGATACTCCTTGGGGAGCCGAATTACTGAATCAACTTGCTCAGCAGCGGCTACCAGCGCATCTAGCTTACCTGCAGAGCGTGGTACCGGAGACGCCGTCGTCACCTCCATCGTGCACTATTCCACTGTTATTGCTTGAATATGATAACGACCCAGCCGGTTATGACGAGTTGCTATACCGCTTATGGCGGGATTTTCAAGTAGATTCCCTGATTAGCGACCAAACCTATCGGGAGGCGATTAGTTTTGGGGTGCGAGCGGGCCAAGCGATTGCCTGCCTAATAGACTATTATAAGCTGTCCGCCGAGCAGGTGCTGGCCAGTTTCCACCAGTGGAATAGTGGCGCTGGGCTTTTTTATCTACGTAAACAGCAACCAGCGGTCAGTAGCCAGCTAGTGCTGCATAGCACCGCCTTGGGGCTGGCACTAGCCCAGCAGCAGCGGGATCTTTATTCTCTAGGTAAGGGCGAGGACATCGACGCCTTAGCCCATACTTACGGGGTTTTTGCCCGACATAGTCTGGAAAAGAAATTAGTACGGGCCGCTGACGCGCTAAATAGCATCGGTAGGGTGGTGGCGCAGGAAGCTAACGTGTTACTAGGGCGGTTTCCAGATAAAATATTAGCGGTGGGCTGTGATGGTCGCTCGCCGGGGTTAACTTGGGAGCAGCTCTATCCCGCTTATCAAGCTAGTTACCAGCTGGCTTTTAAGCTGCATCAGCTCTCGCAGTTAGCGTTGCAGCTACAAGCTGGAGCGGCGGAGCAGATTACTACTTTAAGTAATGAGCTATCCGCGGTGCCCCGATTGTATGAGTTGCATTATGAAAGCGCTATTCCTAAGCCACTACAGGGATTACAACGGCTAGCACAGAATTTGTGGTGGAGTTGGCAGCCAGCAGCGCAACAATTATTTAGCTTACTAGATGAGACGCTCTGGCAGCAGAGTCAGCATAATCCCATAGTGCTGCTGAATACTTTATCTTCCAAGCAGTGGCAGCAGGCGTTAGTTAATACAGGACTGATAGAGCTGTATCAGCGGGTGATGCAGCAGTTTGACGCGTATATGCTTGGTACTAGCGACTTGTCTAGTACGTCGCTTTCGCATACACCCACGCCGTCGCCAGCTTCGCCACTGATCGCCTATTTTTGTATGGAATATGCTTTAGATGATCATCTTTCCGGTTATTCGGGTGGACTGGGGGTGCTGGCGGCTGATTACCTCAAGAGTTTTTCCGACCTTCAGGCGGATGGTCAAACCAAATCACCAGTAGCCGTTGTAGCAGTGGGGCTGCTCTATCGTCGCGGTTATTTTGTACAGCAGTTGAATAACCAAGGCGGTCAAGAGGAGGATTACCCGCCGCTGCAGTTAAATCAGCTACCGCTTAGTTTAGTACGGGACCAGAGCGGGAACCATCTCTTAACTAGCGTTGAGATTGCTGGTCGTACCATTTACGCCCAGGTTTGGCAGCTGGCGGTTGGCCGGGTGCAGCTATACCTGTTGGACACTGATGTGGTGGAAAATCTGACTGCCGACCGAACTATTAGTAGTAATTTATACGTGGATGATAAAGCCATCCGCCTGCTGCAAGAATTGGTATTAGGAATCGGCGGAGTACGGTTGCTGCAGGAAAAATTGGGTCTGGCGCCTACCCTTTATTATCTGAATGAAGCCCATGCCGGATTTATGTTCTTAGAACGGTTGCGCTTACTGACGGCTGTTAATGCTCATACTAATAACGATATCAATAACGCTAATCAGCAGCAAACTTACCCGCTGGAGGAGGCGATTTTATTGATTCGCAGCAGCACCAAATTTACCACCCACACTCCGGTGGCCAGCGGGGATGAGCAGTTTAGTCGTCAGTTAATTAGCGATTATTTAGGCAGTTTTGTGGAATTACGACTTAAAAAACTGATTAGTATGGAGCAACTACTAGCCTGGGGGAGTAAACGTAGCGACCATCCGGATAGTTTTTCGCTGACCGCATTGGCGCTGCGGTTTAGTCTGCAGATTAACACGGTTTCGGAAGCGCATAATCGTACTAGTCAAGCGTTATGGCATTCGCTTTGGGGCAGTTGGCTAGAGTGCGAAGTGCCATTAACACATATTAATAATGGGCTACATTTAGCCAGTTGGCTAGGACCGGAGATGCGGGCACTGTATGATGAGCTGTTGCCGCCGGGGTGGGCGCAGCAGGAGCATTGCGATTGGGCACAGTGGCAGCAGCTGTTGTCCTGTCCTTGCGAACGGCTTGTGCAGGCACATGGACAGCAAAAACAGCGGCTAATCAATGCAGTGCGGCAGCGAATCACTAAGGAGTATCTAGCGCGGGAGGCTAGTCCACGATTGTTACGGCAAAGTCTACAGGCGCTGCAAGCGGCGAATGGCACGTCGTTGCAACCGCCGTCGCTACTAATCGGTATCTCGCGGCGATTTACCCGGTATAAACGTAATAATCTGTTTATGCGGCAGCTTCAGCGACTGGGCCGCCTGTTAACTAATCCCCAGCGGCCGGTGGTGATTTTAATGGCCGGTAAGGCGCATCCAAGTGATCAGGTAGGCAAGCAGATGCTGCAGCAGGCGCTAATCCAGATTGGCGATCCGCAGCTGGCGGGACGGGTGATTTTTTTGCAGAATTATGATTTGACGCTAGCCAAATTAATGGTGCAGGGAGTGGATCTGTGGCTCAATACTCCGATCGCTGGCAGTGAAGCCTGTGGTACCAGCGGCATGAAGGTAGCGATTAATGGGGGGCTAAACCTGTCTACTTGCGATGGGTGGTGGGAGACGGAACAGAAGCGGAGGCAAGAGCAGGGGCAGTCGTGGGGCTGGACGCTTGATAGTTATCCTGAGATCACCGATGAAGAAAAGCGGGCTAAATTAGAGAATAACTCGTTGCTGCAGCTGTTAGAGGATCAGATCGTACCACTTTTTTATCAATCGCCAAGCAGCGATCTGAACAAAGAGCGGACAGACGCACAGAACGTTCCGCAACAGGTCATGTCCACCGCTTGGCTGGAGCGGATGCGGCACTCGCTAACCGGAGTTAGTTATTTTTATAGCGCGCGTCGGATGGTTGTCGCCTATTTAGAGAGTTATAAACAGCTAGCTAGTTACCAGCGAAAACTACTGACCGTCAATGGCGCCTCCGCTTTATTAGCCCGCGTGGCAAGTTGGCAACAGAGTCTGGAGAGTCGCTTTAATCGGGTCAGCGTTAAAGCAGTAGTGGTGCAAGGCGCTCAGCATGGGCGGCTACTAGCCAGTGCGGGAGGTCGGTTACAGGTGCAGGTGCTGCTCTATCCTGGTAAGATGACCGCCGGGGAGCTAGTGGTGGAGCTGGTGCTGCTAGGCGAATCAGTGGACAGTTTGCCGATCATCGTGCCTTTACATCGAGTGGACAGCGCACGTGGGGACAGTGGTGTGGGCAGTGGCAACGCGGGCGAGACTGATGAGGAATTTTATACCTATCTGGCTGAATATCAGCTGCAGGATAGCGGTTTTTATCGTTATGGGGTACGAATTCGGCCTACTGCCGCTTTTCTCTTTCGTGCCCAGGAGGTGGCGCTGGTGCGTTGGAGCTAAGGGCGGCTGGTACTGTTATGTTATTACGTTGGTTGCTTTTAGCTGGCGATCTAGGCATGGTGATAGGTTTCAGATGGATGAGGTTATCTCTTACAGCCTGGAACTGCCCAACTGCAGCTCCGGCTACGCTGCATCGGCGCCGGGCTACTGTGCATCGAACTTAGGCGTTAGATCTATGCACTGCATACTACCCCAGAACCATCCCCGGTTGCCACACCGAGCGATAAGCGTTATAGAGATCCTGCGCGGTTAAAATCCGTCCTCCCGCCGGCTTGGCGCGGGTGATCCAAAGTAATTCTGGCGCTCCCGCTCCCACTTGAATAGCGATGCCGGTGGGTTGAATGGTCAAAATTTGGCCGGGGATAGGTTGCTGGTCAGAGCTACTGCTGAGCGGCGATTCCAGTTTAGCTGGCTCCAGCGCCACTTCATGAATCAACCACTGCTGACCATTGAGTAGCGTATAAGCGGTCTGTCCGCCCCGCAGCGCACGCGCCTGGCAGAAAATCTGGCGGGCACTGCGATGCCAATCGATAATCCGGTCGTTCTTGTCGATTTTATTAGCGTAAACCGGTTCTGTGCGGTCACTATCCTGGGCAGTTAACGTCGTTCGCCCCGCTACTAAATCAGCTAACACCTGCAACAGCAGCGTACCACCTAGCGCGGTTAAACGACCGGTCAGCGAGGCGTCATCATCCTGATCAGTAATTGGGATGCTTTGTTGAATGTAAATCGGTCCGGTATCTAGCCCTTCATCCATCTGCATAATGCTGACTCCAGTGACCGCATCGTCAGCCATCAATGCGCGTACGATCGGTGCTGCGCCCCGCCAACGTGGCAGCAGCGAAGGGTGCACGTTAATACAGCCCTGCGGAAACATATTCAATACCACCGGTGGTAGTAAAAAACCGCAGGCCACATTGACTAGCGCATCCGCCTGCCAAGCCGCCATCTGCTGCAACACCGCCGGATCACGCAAGTTATTAGGCTGCACCAAGGGCAATTGATAGCCTTCCGCTAGCTGCTTAACGGCGGATGGCGTGATTTTAAGCCCGCGTCCTTTCGGTCGATCCGGTTTAGTATATACCGCTACTACTTGGCAGATCGGCGAGATCAGTAGCTGTTGCAAAATAGCTCCAGCCCAATCCGCCCCGCCAACGAATACAATTTTAATCATCTTGGCCATCTTTTGCATGGTGCGCTAACGTTATTCTGTTTCAGCGGTGTGTTGTTGTCCTGTATGCAAGTTTTGTTTAGATTATATTAGAACTTAGAATTAGGCTTACATTTACAAAATACAAGATAACAAAGATTCAAAAGCCATCGTTGCCCCCATTGCCTCAAAGACGGAGAACCCAGTTTGCTTCAAAATATGTACAAAATTTGCAAGATTATGATTCATGTACGGCGTGTCATCGCCACTACGTCTATTGTTTGCAATATTAGTCTTAAAGCTATGAGTTCTAACAAGCAGCCAACCTAGAAAGAATAGATCCGCAGTCGGATTCCCTGCACCGTATAGACCACCAGCAATAACTGACGGAACGTCACCGTTTAATTCTTTTATCATATAGTTCCCCTATCTATCACATGAATATCATATGCGTGTTATTAAATCAATAAGTTAGTAAGTCAGACATTGACTGAGCAGAAAGAAAGTGATAGCACAAAGTCGGGTACAGATGCTACGCGGCATTTTAGGATCGCTTTTATTTTCTAAGTCCTTTTTTGCGCGGAGCACCATACAATCCAAAACGCCGCCGATAAATAGACCCACAGCGGTGGTCATGGCTGTTTGCACATTGATCCCGCCGCCTAGGCGTGTGGTTTCCGTTTGACTGAGTTGTTTAATCATATCTGCCTCCGCGTCTCATTGCTTTTATCATCTTATGTAGTTTTATATTATATTATAGTTCATAACCTGTGTACATTTTGCCAGAGCGCAAGATACAAAATATAATATTTCATATTACTATTATAATCGTTTTATTAAAGTTCGATCAAATTTTATTAATGATTTTAATTTTTACATGATAACCTAATTTAGCATGATCTCTGTGCCAAAAACATCTTCATCGGTCAACTTCAATTGTATCAGCTAAAGATTAATGTTATACTACATCGAGTGGGGAAAATCACAGTTACGTTATTATCTATTACATATTAATTACGATATTACGGGTTTATTTACTGATACTGAGTGTAGTGGTAGTGGTAGCTTATGTTAACTTTTCAAGAGCTAATTTTTCGTTTAAATGAGTTTTGGGCGCAGCAAGGCTGTGTGATTTTACAGCCATGGGATCAAGAGGTGGGGGCCGGGACTTTTCACCCTGCGACTTTTTTAGGGGTGTTGGGGCCGCAGCCTACCCATGTTGCTTACGTGCAGGCTAGTCGTCGTCCGGTGGATGGGCGGTATGGTGATAACCCTAATCGCGCACAACATTATTACCAATATCAGGTGCTGATTAAACCGTCGCCAGATCAGATTCAAGAACTGTATCTGGATTCGCTGCGTTATTTAGGTATCGATCTGGCGGTACAGGAGGTACGTTTCGTGGAGGATAATTGGGAATCGCCAGCACTGGGGGCTTGGGGTATCGGTTGGGAGGTGTGGCTGAATGGCATGGAAGTGACCCAATTTACCTATTTTCAGCAAGCCGGAGGCGTAAAAGTAAGTCCGACCGCGGTGGAACTAACTTATGGTCTGGAGCGGCTGGCTATGCATCTACAGGCGGTACAGAATATGTATGATCTGATTTGGTCCAATCAGCCGCGGGTAACCTATGGCCAGCTCTTTCGGCGCTACGAGCGGGAGATGTCGGTGTTTAATTTTGAGCGGAGTGATCAACAACAGTTGGACGCCCAATTTACCGCTTGGTATCAGAGTTGCGTGCAATTAGCAGAGCAGCAGTTAGTTTATCCGGCCTATGAAGCGGCGATTAAGTGTTCTCATTTATTTAATCTGTTAGACGCGCGTGGAGCATTGTCGGTTAATCAGCGGCAGCGGCTGATGCTGCAGGTGCGCGAACTGACCTGGTTGATTGCTAAGTCGTATTTAGCGTCAGCGAGTGGCGTTGAAGATCCTGATAGCAGCAACAAAAGCGGTGCGGATAGCGTGAGTTGCGTTAGTAGCGTTAGCCACCAGCGGGCGCAGACTGATAGTAATAGTAATGGTAATAACGGCAATAAGATTGATGAACCGTCTCCAACCACTGCACCGCTACTCTTGGAAATTGGCACCGGTGAATTGCCGCCTGATCAACTGGCCAATATTGCGCAGCAACTAGCTCATAACCTACAAGCAGAATTGCAGCGGGCACGTTTAATTGTGAGCGAGCTGGATACGCAACATAATAATAACAATAATTCGGCGGATGATAAGATCGACCGGCCTGACGTCGAGATTTTTTATACTCCTCGCCGGATTGCGGTGCGGCTGAAGGCGGTAGCGACTGCCCAACCTAGCCAGCAGCAGCTGGTGCGGGGGCCATCTATGCAGATCGCTTTGGACGCCCAGCAGCAGCCGACGCTGGCGGCGCGTAAGTTTGCCGCCTCCTGTGGGGTTGCGGTTGAGGAGCTTACGTGGGTGCAGGATCAGAAAGGCACCGGTTACTTGGCGGCGCAGAAGAAAAGTGCCGGGCAGCCAGCGCTAACTTTGCTGCCCGCACTGATCAACCGAGCGGTACAAGCGATTAAATGCAAGCGGGGGATGTATTGGGGTCAGGAGCAGGGACCTTTTGTGCGGCCAGTGAAATGGGTGTTGGCGCTACTAGGGCGGCAGGTGATTCCGGTGACTCTGTTTGGTCGTGCCGCGGATCGAGTTAGCTATGGTCATCCCTTTCATCACCCCGCATCCATTGACATCCCGCAACCTAGCGAGTATGAGCAGCGGTTGATGCAGATAGGCCAGGTGATGGTGGTACCGCAGCAGCGCCAGCAGCGGATTGTCGAGCAACTGCAGCAGGTAGCCGGAGTGGTGGTTGACGATGCGCTACTAACGCAAATTACCAATTTGGTGGAATGGCCCACGGTGCTGGTTTGCCATTTCGACTTGCGCTTTTTACAGATGCCAGAGGAGATCATTATTACCACTTTAAGACATCATCAACGTAGTTTTGTGGTGCGTGATCTAGCGTTGTCACCGGCGCCGCTAACCAACCAATTTGTTATCGTGTCTAATCTGCAGAGCGTCGATCCACAACAGATTATTCGTGGTAATGAGGTGGTGGTAGCGGCACGTCTGGCGGACGCTGAGTATTTTTATCAGCAGGATCTCAAAACGCCACTGGCTGATTACTTGCCGCGGCTGCAGGATCGGCTCTTTTTCCACCAGCTCGGGAGTTTATATGATAAAAGTTTGCGCAATGAAACGCTAGCATCGGTACTCTCTTATATGCTGGGGGCGGACGAAACGGTCTGCCGGACAGCGGCACGTTACGCCAAATGTGATCTAGCTAGCCAGGTGGTAGGTGAATTTCCCGAGCTGCAGGGAGTGATGGGGGGCTGCTATGCGCAGGCAGAGCAGCTGCCGTCGGAGGTAGTGCAAGCGATTAAGGAACATTATCTACCCCGATTTGCGGAGGATCAATTGCCGCAGAGCTTGGCTGGATGTGTGGTGGCGATTGCCGATCGCCTTGATACTCTAGTGGGGCTGTTTAGTATCGGACAGCAGCCAACCGGGGAGAAAGATCCGTTGGCGTTACGTCGCAGCGCCATTGCCATAATTCGTATTATTTTGGCCCATTCATTGTCGCTGGATCTGTATGAACTGATTATGCAGGCGATTAGTAATTATCCGTATCTGCATCATGATCTCCAGCAGGAGGAGGCGGTGGCGACGGCGCTGCAGCGCTTTTTGCTGGAGCGGCTGCAAGCATTTTATAGCACTAGCGCTAATGCGCAGCCTATTAATCCTAAGATGGTAAAAGCGGCGCTGGCGGCGCGTTATTTACAGCAGGGGTTGCATTTATTAAAGCTGCATCAACTAGTGTTGGCGGTAGCTACTTTTCTGCATAGCCAAGCGGCGCAGTCCTTATTAAACACTTATAAACGAGTGCATAATCTGCTGCAGAAAAGCCAGCTCGAGCTATCGGTAGGCAATATTGATAACAGCCTGTTTACCGATCCTGCGGAACAACAGCTTTTGGATACGGTACGCCGCGTGCAAGCAGCGGTCTGGCAGCAGATTGCCAAAAGCGATTTTGTCGCAGCACTGCAGCAGCTATTGGATTTAAGTGACCCGTTAGCGGAGTTTTTAAGTCAGGTGCGGGTGGTGGATAGTGCGGCTCCGCAGGTGACCGAAAATCGATTGCATCTGCTGCATGAAGTGCAGCAATTAATGCTTAGCGTGGTAGACTTTAGTTATCTTATCTCGGGCGAAAGGGGGCTAAGTTAAAGTGATCGTGGGCAGTATGCATTGGCAGTATAAA
>CAVFMC010000002.1:0-10761 GCA_963623565.1 Bacteroidaceae bacterium
GAATTATACAGTGGTAATCAAAATATTTTAAATGGTGATTACTCCTGCGGCGCTTTTGGCTACCTAGTGGAACATGGCCAAATTCAATATCCAGTCAAAGAGCTAACTGTCGCTGGTAATTTAAAAGAGCTATTTGCCCATTTAGTGGCGACCGGCGATGATCTAGATAGGCGGCATGCGATTATCAGCGGATCGTTGTTGTTTGAAGAGATGACGGTGGCTAGTAGTTGTAGGAGTGATAAATAAGAGAATCGTTATTCGTCTGATAATTTGTCATAATGGATCAAAATTGGTAAAATTGGATAAAAATAGGTAGAGTTATCTAACTGCATTAGAAACCTGCATTCTCGATTATTTTTGATTCACATGCTGCAGCAACCGCAACCGTCGTGCAGCTCGTTGCTCCTACCTGCGTCAACCGCAATATGGTTAAGAAAACTTTACTGTAGTTAGTGTACGAACAACTACTTCGGCTGCATGCTAAGGGGCAAGATCCAAAGCGGATTAATTGCCTACTTCTTCTGCTGTCGCAGGTGATAGAAAGGGTTGCGCAAAAAAGTCATAACATGCTGTTGTATAAATTCCAGCCAAGGTTTTTTATCGCCCCACGAACACAAAGCACACAAAGCACATCGGCATAGCAGGAAAAAATTACCCACACTCATTTGAACCCAAATGTGAGGCCATAACTCTTTATATAGCCGATAGTTAGTTAAATCATATAGTTTACGGTAGCCATGCTGCTTCGCAAAGCGTAAATTATCCCTTAAACCGCGCAACAAACCCGCAATTTTATCTCGCGCCCAAATAGACTTTCTATCTCTCCACCGATAAACGTAAGTGATTTTATGAAGCGCGTAAAACTTCTGGGCTAAATGCATAGCCTTAACGAAAAACGGCGGATCCTGAAAGCGTTTATAATCAGGAAAGAAAAGCCGATGTTTTAATAAAAATTCCCGATTATAAATGAATCTGTAATACGCATAATCCCACTGATAATCAGCAAAATTAATAAAACCTTCTTTATCGAATAAATAATGTTTTTTATATAACCCCGAATAAGCCTGAACAAACTGACCATTTCTATAGGAGGCAATTTCACCACCACAAATTAGCGCGTGATTTAAAACTGCTTTTTGATACATTACCTCCAAACAGTCCAAAGTTGGATAGCAATCATCCGGATCCATAAACGCGATATATTTCCCCTGAGCCGCTTTGATGCCATCATTACGCGCGATGGCAACTCCTTGATTCTGCTTATGAATCACCTTAAATCGATGATCTTTTGCGGCGTAGTCATCTAAAATTTCCGGGCTCTGATCCGATGAGCCATCATCAATGCAGATAAATTCGATATCTTGCAAGGTCTGATTAACAACGCTGTCTAGACATTCCCTAATATAGGGTTCCATGTCATATACCGGAATAATCACGCTGACTTTCGGCATTATATCGCCCCTAATACATCACTAATAACCCATGAAAGTTAAGAAACTTGTTCACTCTTTTTTCCGTGAACAAAATAACATAATTATTGAACAACGTAAATATGCAAACAGCTCAAACATTACCTAACATATTATCCTCTACGCCCTCTTCAACGTCCGCTGACAGCAATTATGAAACGGACAGCTGCGGCAATACTCCTCTGCCGACGCAGATACAACAGCAGCAAGCTCTGCGGCATTGGTCGGTGCAACTTGCATGGAGCGTACCAAATCGGTTAGCTGTTTCTGCCACCAATCGAACACGCTGGCTTCAGGACCGATCAGTTCACGTTTACATGCTAGCTGATCTATCTTATTAAGAGTATAAACCTGCCGGCGGAATGCTGATGGAGTAGCTAGACTCCAGATTTCGATCTGCGTCAGGGGACAATAAGCGATAGGCAGAGGTGATTGCTGATTATGGTGACTATGGTAGCCATTGTCGCCAGTATGCGTGGGATGTCCAATCTGCAAAACCACACAACAGAGTGGAATTGTCGGATCTTTGAACGGTACACTGGTCCATTGCCAAGGAGTAGGCAGCGCCCAACTGCGACGACCCCATTGGTAGCTGATAAGACTATAACCATGATTATGGCCACAATCTGTCTCTAATAGCTGGTCGATACGATCGATATGCACAGTAATGGGTACGCCGGCCAATTCAACGGTAAAATTTTGATTCAGCGTTACCACCTGAAAAGGGGTACGTTGCTGTTCGAACGCTAGGTAGTGGGTTAATAATTGATATAGATAACCATGCCATGCCTGAGAACCAGCTTGGGCAGTCGGCAAGCGCTGATAAGCCGCGGCGATAGCAGCCCATAGCAACTCCTCGCGCTGCGCCACGGATAACGCTATCAGCTGATTAGAGCCACCCAGTTGTTGCCAGAGATAATTGATACTGGCAACTAGTAGCCGCCGTGTCATGGCGGCGGTAGCGATCTGGCCAGTTTGACTCCACACCGCTAGCGGTTGCGAGGGGGTTAGCTGTACTGCTTGACTTAAATAGGCCCGCTGTGGACAACGACAATAAAGCTGCAGATAGCGATCGCTGAGGTGGGTCGGCAGCGGTGGCGGTGACGGCGGTGTAGACGATAGCGGTGGTGCAGAACAAACTGGGATTTCTGGAACCGCTGGCCGAACCAAATCACCAGAATAGCCAACCCGCGGCATGTGCTCAACTATATAACCTAATAAAGCTAAATTATAACTTTCATTACGCTGCCGCTCTTGAAACGGGGTATCCCAACCTGCGATTACCGCGGAGGATAACAGATTGGTTAGCGGCGGATCGGCAGTATCTAGCTGCGCCGCATCCCAGCGCCAAAACCAAAGCTGCTCCCACGGCGCTACCGTCGCTCCCGCCCCAGCTGCCGCCACTGCCGCTTCCATTACCGCCTCCTCTACAGTCAGTAAATGTAGCAGAGTGTGTCCTGCTGGATCCGCGTTCGACGCCAGCACGCCAACCGCTAACCGCTTGCTACTGGCGTCTTCGATATACTCATGTTTTAGCAAATTAACCCAACACTGTAACTGTCGCGCATCATGCAAGGGCGCCAGCTGCTCGGCAGCTAGGGTTAAAGTGGCCACGAGTTGCTGCCAGCAATGCTGAACAATGCTGATCTGATGCGGCGGCGGCGAATCGTCGCTACTGTTCGACCCCTGTCCTAAACTCTGTAACAGTTCCGGCAACCGACAGGGAGTTGCAAACTCCATCTGATTCGGTCTCGACAGCAGATTAAAATGAAACAGCTCCCCCCAACGGGTACCTGAATGGTCGATAACACTAAAACCGTCCGGCAGTGATAAACTTAGCGCCGCTTTTAGCGTACTACGTTGCGCTGAGTCATTAGTTACTACTGCTACCTGATGCGTTCGCACCCCCACCGCAGTTTCCGACGCTAGCCAATCTGCCAGTCGCTCTTGCAATTGATAGCGTTCAATTAACTGTCGCCACACTTTCGGCAGCCACAGCGTCCCCTCCGTCGCCAGCCGCAGCTCGCGCTCGCGCCTAGATATCCCCACTCGCTGCAACGTCCGCTCCAGATTAAAAAAACGACCCGACGACGTGATAATCCGCTGTTGATACTGCTCATGCAAATCATAGAGCCACCGGGGCATCTGCGACCATTGGTCTAATTGATAACTGTTATAAAACCAGATACTACTCAGTTGATCCAGCAACACGCTAGTTGGATGGTCGGGTAATAAGTTATCTTCTTTATATTTATCAGAATAAGATAACCATTGCCAAGCCCAGATTAATCGCGCCGCTGAACGCGAAACAATGATCGGCAGCTCCGGCGCCGATGTAATAGCCGTCGCTACGCCGGTATAATCCCGTAACCAACAAAGCAATGCATCTTCCAGATGCCGCCACAGATAATGACGCATACCAGCCACCTAGCCAGTCGTTACGGCTAAATATAATCGCTATTGCTGCGCTTTTTCTTGACAGGGCACGCTGATAAACCGCTGCTCCTCTAAACAATAAGCGGTCAGCTGTCGCCCCCAAGAACAGCCACTATCTAAGCTGATCGCACGCTCCCGATGCACACCCTTGCCCAGGGCTGCCCAATGGCCAAACAGAATCCGCGTATTAGCCACCTGCAACATAGTCTCTAACTGCAGAAACTCATACCAGGGAGTCAAGGCGGCATGCGCTGGATCATTGCCATCCAGCTTATCCGGACGCTTAGTGCAAAATAGTTCGATACCCATCTGACCGGACACCGTCGTACAATAACGAATCCGAGTAAAAACATAACAATAAAAACGCCAACGTTCACGCCGGCTACAACGCTCGCGCCATAGAATCATTGGTATCTGCTTTTTATCATGGGTATGTTCAAAAAAAATGGCTAATTTATCGCGGTCATGCTGGCATTGATCTAACCCGCGGCGTAGATCCTTGGCATAACGCAGGGTCTGCTCTAATGTCCACTCCGGAAAAATCCCGGCGTGCACCAGTAGCCAGTTACCTTCTGTACCCGGCTGATAGTGCACAAAAGGTCGCGCTAACAGCCAGGGGATAAATTCCTCCATCCCCGGTACCGCCAATAGTTTTTGAAAAGAAGTGCAGTAAGTACGCACGATTCCAAAATAACAGGCCAGCAGCGTCATCTCATGATTACCCATCACCGACACCACTCGCGGCAGCTGGCTAACTAGCTTGAGCACCCCTAGCGTATCCGGCCCCCGATTAACTAAATCCCCGGTAAACCAGAGCTGGTCACACGCCTGATCGTAGCCGATTTTCTTAAGCAACGCCTCTAGCGAGCGCAAACTGCCATGCACGTCCCCGATGCAATAAGTTTTCATCTCTGTTTTTCTATTGTCTTTATTGATATGTTATCTTATAGCATTCATTATGCACAGAATGGCTACGCTTGCAATATACACCAGTTTCTACAAACCACCTAATGCCTATGAACTTAGCGCACGCCGCACCCACTCCATAGTTTCCTACATCGGCCACAGACCGTGCACGCTAACCTCTGGATCCGGCCGTTCGCTTGTCTCTATATTGGCGGCTATCTTTTCTTCCTTCGTTGCCTGTTCAACAGGTAATATTTTAATCTCCCATCGTTCTGGCGCCATCTCATCTCCTTCCGGTCTTTCTAGGCAACAAGTCCAACAACCAGTCTTTTGTATTAATATTGAAAGAAACTCGATTATCTCCTTCCTCTCTGACTGATCTATCTGACGATTATTGGCTAGGTTATGAATAAAAATATCAATATCATCAATCGTGATCTCTTTGGTACCATTTTTGAGTATCCGCGTAATAAACCATAACAAGACCTGCTGTCCCTGTTGGGTGGCAATTAAAGCGTCAAAAAGCTCACAGGCTAGTCGCATGATCTGCTGGTATTTTGCTTCCGTTTGATCCGCATCTTGATTAACCGCATCTTGATTAACTTGATTGGAAGGTTTTTGATAGACCATTAGCTTAGCTAAGAAAAAATGCGGGTCTGTGGTAACATGCAACCATCCAACAGAGACAAGTTGGGTAACCGAACGTATAAAGTCGATTCGTTTATCTTGCATAGTAAAGCTATAACTACTAATAGCTTTTTTATTCTTATCTTGAACTAAACAACCGGTCGCTATATGTAGCAAAAGATCGGGGAATCGCCTAAATGCATGTACAATATTCGATAAGATTGCGACATCCTTAGCCTCATAGCTATTTGCAAAACAACAGGCTGAAAAGTAAGTAACTAAATCAACTATCAGGTCAGGAGTTTTAATGATTTTATCGCTAAGATCATTCTTAAAAATAGCGTTTAAAATCTGATCAAATAATTCAAGCATCTTCGCTAGGTGAGCATTATCTACCTTAAGCAACGGGCCATCAGCATTTACAACCGTCATTTTCAAGTGCAGCGCGTTAGCTAAAAGTGTCGGATGTTGAACAAAAATTTGTGCAACAAAATCCGCTACCGGCGCTTGCTCCGATGGCGCCAAGAATGTCTGGATTACGGGAAAGATAGAATAATTAGCATAAACAATCATATATTGCAAATAATTATCAGGCGCCAAAACATGAGCAGCCGCGCTCTGTTTCTGAATAGGCGTAGCAACGAAGTCACAAGCTCTAACAGAGTTAGCAAGCGCACAAAATAAAAACCGCCGGTACCGAAGCCGCTCAGAATCATGACTAAAGATATGGATAATAGTGAAAAGCGGCTCGGCAGTATTAAGCTCGATGGCGCAATCCAATAGTAAATCCAAATTAAAATTCACAGATACACCTGTTTGGCGTGTCTCTGCTTGAGCTGACTGCCCATAGATCCGTTGTAACAGCTCGACGATGTAGGGTGCCTGTAAACACCACTTTATCACTGTTTTTAAATCATAAATTACACTACCTACATCGCCTTGATTCAAATAGTAAAATAAATTAGCAATTAAATCTTGATCCCGTTTATAATCTAGTTCGCATGCATTTAATAATTTTTGCACAAATAATGCACCACCCTTCTGAGGCAAGGCATTTATCAATAGTTTAAAAATCGATAAATGACCTAACTTTAGTTCATAGAACATACGGCTATAAAAGCGCAGCTGCATGATAGCCGGATCCTGGTTAGAATCACTATCGGAAGCAAAATCAACAGCCTGTTGTTCACACAACTTGCGTATGCATGGTAGATACTCAGCGTGGCTAGCAAAAAGCCTAATCACCTCCTTAGCCAATGTTAGATTTTGTGTTTCGAGCTCAACCGCGTAATCCAAACAAGACTGAACCGTAACGTTATCTAAACCAATATTATTATCCAAACAAAAAGCTAGCGCCGTAAAACCTTGTATTTCACCGCTCAGCGATTGGTGGGCTAGCAGCACCTGGCTAATTAACCACTTACGCCCCTCGGCAAAACGTAACAATGCAGAAACCATAGTCTTCACGCTTTGCGGTTGTTGCAACTGAATAGCCAGCATTACGTAATTTAAATAGCTGCCCTGTGCTACACGCCCGGTTTTATCAAGAGCGTTTAATAGGGCATTAAGATCACTATCACTAACCAGCACCCTGATAATGATTTTGAGCAGATCGATTTGATTATGATGAATAGCCCAGAGCAGCAGATCAGTACCCGAGCTATCAGCTGGCTGGATAATTGATAGGAAAGCCCCGCATTGTTTTTTGGGTAATAGCGTTTCGGCCACCGCTTTTAGTAAGGTATGGAGTGCTGACGCCACCTGCTGCAACAGTTGAGCGCTACCGTTATTTCGCTGTTCCTGATCGGTTTCTTCCGTATCCTGTTTTTCCTGTTTTTTATTCTGCTCCTTTAACAACCCCTGCAGATATTCTGCCACCATCTCTAGCATGAGCTGCTGGTCCCCTGCCAACGTCTCGAGCAGAATTTTGAGCAACGCTGGCTGCTGCTGGTCGATAACCCAACTTAATAACATCGCATGATCAGTTGAGGAGAATGGTTTAGTAATTAGCATCTTTAAGCTAGCCAGTCGTGTTACCGGCGCCAGAAGCTTAGCCAGCGTTTGAATAAGTCCGTACAAACAGGATAACCGCGTATCATCGGTCTGATGCTGTTTAGTAAGGTCGATCAGCCGAGTTACGCAGGGAAACAGCGTGTCGTTCAACAACTCTGCATCCTCTGCTAGCGTCGCCAGTATGAACTGCAGCAATTCTTGCTGCTGATGCATAATTATCCAGTTCAATAGTCCATAAGCATCGGCAGCGATGGCAGTTTTTAGTAAGTTCGCAATCTGCTGCCGTTGTTCCTTGCAGAGTTCTTCATACCATGGCTTCTCTTTCTTAGAATTCTCTTTCTGAGTTTGCTTTTGTTTCGAAAACAAAGCAGCGTAAGCTTGCAGCACGGCGCTGAAACTTTGTTGCTGCGAACTTACGGCCAGCTGATAGCAACAAGCAGCTATCTGCGTAAACCGAGGTAGATCCCGCGCAATGACGATTTTGAGACATTTAATGCATTGCTCTGGTGACAGCTGATTTAAAAAGTTAATAATTGCCACTACGCAACTCGCCGGCCCATGGATTAAATAATAGCCCAAGCGACTAACTGAGTGAGCTGGTGGTTGTTGTGGTTGCGACTGCGAATCAAGCAAGTCATTCCAATCATCGAGTAATTCGTCCATTATATCAGCAAGTAACTGTTGCTGGCGCTGAGGGGGTAATTGTTCTACCGCAGAAAAAAAATACTCCAGCAACCACGGATCATGGCGATCAAAGATTGCAGACAAATATAAATAAGCTTGATCAGCATCAGGCGCAGCGAGAAAAAGCGGTGCTGCTAGTTGTTTACCTATTAACACTTTGACCTCATCAACAAAAAGGGTGTTCAACTGGGGTAACAACTCAAAATGACCGGCCATTAGGCGCTGCATCAAACGGGTACACTTTAATTGTCGCTGACCATCCGGCACCGTAATTACATCTTTTAGCAATACCTGTTCGATGGCGCGGGTTATTTTAGGACTCTTGGCAGCAAGATTACAAAATAACACTATCAATACTGGATTGTCACTATTAAAAACAGCGATTAGACAAGCGTTTAGAATGGCAATTGGGTTAGCACAAACTATAGCGATGCGTGGATCTAGCTCGTCCTTCGCGTTCGGTTTAGTGGTCCAGAAACTTAGTAAACTTACTACTAAATCGTCATGGCCTTTTAACATTTCCACCACTAAGCGATTCCTCTTCTCCGCGTGCCAGGTGACTGGATCAGTTAATAAATATTGAATGATCTCCTGCGACACTAATTTGGCTTGCTTTAGTAGACTAAGATAACAACTAGCGAATTTCGAATGATTATAGTCCAATAAACATTGCAAGAAATGGAAGAGCCATTCACTTGACAGCCAGCCCTGCTTCTGCTTAGTACACTGTTCGAATGGCAAACTAGATTGTTCCCACTGCCAGCATAGCTCCAGAAAAGGCAACAAAATCTCGGTTTTAAAGACGGGCAGACGATTAGGTTCTAATGTTGTGCAGTTATTATCTCGAGCGGCCTTCTGTGAACCATACATTTCATAACCTTGCGCCAACTGTAGCAGCGACGGTGCCAGTAGATCAAAAATATCACTGCAGCGGCGCTGGGATTGCACAGGCTGCCGTGGCGTAGTCCGCGATCTCATTTGCCCAACAAGATCGCCAATCATATGCTGTATGATAATGCGAATAAGGTTAGGTAAGACCGTCTTTGCATCATCGACCCGCCGTTGGCAATTTGAAGCAGCTAAATTCCCGCATGCAGGCAGGATAAAAAGCTGCTCCCGTAACTTTTGCGCTAATTCCGACCAATGGTGACTATAGATCGCTGCCCCCATCAGACCAGTTTTAACGATGGCTTTGTCTAAAATGTACAGCATGGATGATTGTGCGCCCAACCAATATAACAATGGCAAAGACTGATTATGCAACAGCGCCACTAAGATTAAATCTGGCTCGGTTGATGATAAATCTGTATGGACAATAAACCTTAGTATCTGACTTAGCTCCGACTCACTAAATGTCAGCTGCAGCTTGGGTGTCGATCTGGCCGACGATTGAACAGCAATATTTGCCAGGGGTAGCGTCAAGCTATCATCATCATGCGAACTTGTAATTATTAAAGTTTCTACATAATCGAGATATAGTTGCGGCTGTTGTTGTCGCAAACAGATAAGTATAGGTAAGAGGCGATGATGATAGGAGGGCGTTGTTAGGATATTATGGACGGTTTTGACGAGTAGTCGCAAGGTTGTTAATACCGAACAGGTCTGCACTTGCGTCTCCACCTCCGATACAACCTTAAGCGCTGCCAATAGTTCTGGCTGAGCAAAGCTGGTTAAGCTAGCTTTCAGATCAAAATTTTGCGAGGCACTGGAAACGCAAGCGTCAATTGTCTCGGCTAAACTCTTAAACGCAGCTGTTATCTTGGTCAAATCGTGCTTACGCTGAGCAATATGAAATTCTTGTAATTCCGGATCATTGACAATCTCGGGTATTAGTTCAAGTAATAAATTGAACAGTTCTAGGTAAGGTTGCTGGGTCCGCGCTTGATTAATTAAAATTAAACCATGTACTAGACCAACCGCGCCACTATGATACTGATAAAAATGGCCGAGATCTTGCGCAACCAGCTGCGTTAACAAGTTATGCGCTGTTTGCACTAGTTGGGTGAAGCATAAATTATCCAGTACCATCTGACCAGTCGTATGGCTAACGCTACTACCAGCGCCCTCCTCTACGTTAATACCTGCCAGATACTCAGCCAGAAGCTGATGCCAGGTATCACACCAGACTGAAAACAGGGGCACGTGCTGATGTAAAAACTGGTAAATGATATCGTCCAACCAATGATCTTGCTCCAGATAAGTTAACAACCGCCCGCTATTATCTTTGCTCAGGGGTGGCAGCCGATCTTGATAGCTAGGTTCTTGAAAAAGTTTAGTCACCACCCATTTTTTTAAAGTTATAAAAACTGGGTGGTTAGTGTTATCAGAGTTTGCTGTGGCCTTATCTGTCGCCTCGTTTCTGGGCGGCTTCCAGTACAGTAGCATGATAGCACGTTTTTTATCTTTATCCAAAAACAGCACCGTCTCATCGCGGTTTTTGGCGCCAATTAAACAATTAGTAATCCAGTTGGCCAGCGCTGCATCGCGGGGTAGCGTAATGGCGGAGGATAAAGTGGATTGCTGAGTAGTATTGGCGGTATGTGCTGCATGATTTGTCGGTTGCATAATAATGGTCCTCTTATTTTAACTTTGTATGGTCTCTATATCAATGTCGCTCGATCTACAC
>CAVFMC010000002.1:10771-20572 GCA_963623565.1 Bacteroidaceae bacterium
GGTCTTGCCATCGCCACTTCCAACCAGGTGCCGCCCAAAAACCTGGTACCAGGACTAGGTCTTGACGATAAAAAAGCAATGGTAAAGCGTTACGCCACCAGGGCGGAACACCTAAGTTCTGTGCCCATTTCATCCAGTGGCGAGTCATTGTTTTGTTATTAAGGGCATTATTATTTGATTGCAGAGTAAGTTGGTCATTGCGCTGCAGTACTTGCCAATTAAGCATGGAGGTATCAGCATCGACTATAGTGGTAAAAACTAGGCAGCGACGACCATCCGGGAAGTCCACTTGGCCGATCCGCATAGCGTTCTGATCACTACACGGATAACAGAGCCGGCTATCAAAGACGGTGTTGTGAGGTAATAGGTAGATCCGCTCCCGATAGCGCCGTACCGTCACTTCCGCTAAGCGAAGTAGTGGCTGAGCGTCCGGTTTGGCAGTAATCACTTCGGCCTGGATTCGTCTGAGCTGCGCCAAACTAGGCATCTGATAGCCTAGCGCATGAAAAATGTAACGCCAAAGATTATGCTGCCGGGGGAGCGGTAAGCGCGCTAGTGTAGGCCAATAGATAATCGGACCGGGCCTAAGCTGATTGCTGGCCGGAGTCTTTTCTGGCGCTGGCGCCAGCGTTTGACTAACGGCTTGGGTACCTTGCCAATCCTCCTGCGCCAGCTGGATTAAGAGCTCTAGATTATCCGCCATTAGACCAGCGCTACGGGTTAAATTGTGCACTGCTGCTGGTTCGATCTGACTCAAACGTGGTATAATGGTATGGCGAAGCAAATTGCGACGGCAACAGAGCTGCTGATTACTATCATCTTCTATCCACCGCCGAGTCGGATCGGTATGAGTTAGCCAAGTCTGCAGCTCCCGTTTAGTAAAAGCTAGTAACGGTCGCCAACGAAAACCATGTTGCCAGGGCTCGATACTGCTCGCCATGGCCGCTAAACCACGCACCCCGGACCCCCGCAGTAGCTGCAGCAGTAGGGTTTCCGCTTGATCATTAGCGTGATGAGCTAACAGCAGACACCAGTTAGGTGGCAACCGGGAAGCGATCTGTTGATAACGCAGTTGCCGCAAGCGAGCTTCTAAATTCTGGGCACCATGGAGGGGTACCAGCCGTAGTGCATAAATTGGAATAGCCAGCGATTGTGCCACCCGCACACATTCTGCTTCCCAGCTATCAGCTAAAGGATTAACTTGATGATTAACATGCACTGCGGCAAGCGGTAAAGACCGTGCTCGCGCCGCTGCCCGCTCCCGTGCCTTAGCAGCCAATAGTAATAAGACCGTAGAATCCAATCCTCCGCTATAAGCTACCAGCCAGCCCTGCACCGCGGGATTAGTCGGCGTAATCAGCTGTTCAATAAGATGATCGACACGTTGATTGAGTTGCTGCAGGGAATCGGCCATAAGTTATAACATTAATATAGATGCAGGCTGGCGTGCGCGTTAACTGCGCCTAGAAGAGCAGAATTTCTTCTAAGTCGTCGGCTCCCACCGCCAGTGCCAGCAAGCGATCTAACCCTACCGCCACTCCCGCGCAATCCGGCAGCTGGGCTACCGCCTGCAAAAAAGCCTCCGGTAGCGGCAGCTGGTCTGCTGCTAAACCTAGTTGTCGGCGCAGGACTAGATCCTGCTCAAACCGGCGCCGCTGCTCCGCTGGGTCGTTAAGTTCCCAAAAACCGTTAGCTAGTTCTACGCCGCCACCATACAGTTCAAAACGGGCGGCAACCGGACAACTAACACCATGTGGCTGCGGACGGTTTGCGATCCGCGCCAGCATCGCCTGCTCCACCGGAAAATCGGTCACCAAAATCAGTTGATGGCTAGCCAGCTCCTGTTGAAAATGAGGTTCGATTACTAAGGTAAAGAGTAACTCTAACAAGCTAGCGCGATCCTGCGCTGCTCCCCGGGGCGTTTCACTAAATTGAACGCCGCTGGCTAACGGCGCCGTAGTAACTAACTGTAACCGCTCAGCTACCGTTTGCAACTGCTCCACCGAGGCAGTATAAGGATTAAGCCGCAGATAGCGCTCGAATAGTTCACCATAACTATACCGCTGGCAGCAACCCACGGTATCGCTCGTTCCACTTGCCGGCCACAGCTGCTGCACTAACGCCACCACTTCACGCTCGAGTTGTTCTAGGGTCAAGCCCAAACGATACCACTCCAAGATACTAAATTCCGGTCGATGCCAACGCCCCTGTTCCTCAGCACGAAAAGCTTTACAGATCTGAAAAATATCGCCACTACCCGCGGCCAGTAGCCGTTTCATATAAAATTCCGGCGAGCTCTGTAAAAAAGAACAGGTGCCGCCATTTTGGCAGTAGATCGGGGTTAAAAAGGGACTAGGATTAGGAGCCGGCTCTAAGATCGGCGTCTCGACCTCCGCTACCCCGCGCTGAGCAAAAAACTGCCGGATGACTTGATAGAGTTCTTGCCGTCGCCGAATCTTATCTTGTACACTCAAATCGAGTCGCACACTACCCCACTAAATAACTAAAATAACTAAATATATCGGTAGCTATCGAAAATATCACCTAACAGCGATGCTATTTACTTTTTAGCCATTATGACTCATCATCCTTAACTCGCGCTAAATAATCCCCGCTCCTGGTATCCACCTTCAGCAGATCACCAACATTGACAAATAACGGCACCCGAATCACTGCTCCGGTCTCTAAGGTCGCTGGTTTACTACCACCGGTGGCGGTATCCCCTCGCAAACCTGGATCGGTTTCCACCACCTTAAGCACCACATTAGCCGGTGGCGTCACGCTAATGGCGCTGCCATTCCACAAAGTCACAATACAGAGATTTTGTTCTTTAAGCCACTTACTATCCTCGCCCACCACTGCTTGACTAACACTGTACTGTTCATAACTGACCGGCGACATAAAATACCAAAATTCACCATCATTATAGAGATACTGCAGCTCCGCGTCGACTGCATCCGCCTCCTCCAAAGTTTCGCCAGAGCGAAAGGTGCGCTCTAGCACCCGACCGGTTTTTAAGTTACGTAATTTAACTCGATTAAACGCCTGCCCCTTCCCGGGTTTAACAAATTCATTCTCTAAAATGCTGCATGGATCGCCATCTAGCATCACTTTGACGCCGTTTTTAAATTGGTTGGTTGAAATTAGTGACATAACCTATCCGCCCTCTATTGATTACATTCATTTGTTATATTTTATTATGCAACGCGTCCTTTTCTCTATATCTTTATAAATAATCGCTGGCCCAGGCTACTTGAATGCGCTGTCGCGCTAAGTCTACCGCTAAAATTATCCGCTCTACATAAGGAACTAATAACCGCCTACGCGCACCCTGCACCACCAATAGATCATGAGCGCCCACCGAACGAATCTCTCGCACTACCCCTAGCTTGCCATCTAACCCCACGACCGTCATTCCTACTAATTGATAACAATAGTATTCATCGCCAGCTAGCGGCGGCAGTGCAGTTTGAGGTACGTAGATGACCGCGTTAGTGTAAATTCGGGCCGATTCCGGCGTAGAACAATTAGTCAGTTTTACCCGCAACCGGTTATTCGATACTAAATGGCGTTCTGCAAGCTGTAACAAGCTATAACCAGGACTAGTATCGGCAGGCAAGTCGCCGGTTCCTATTGGTGATGCTGACGCTCGAAGATACCAGGATCGATAACTAATCAGTCGGTCAGCAGCGCCTCCACTAAGCGGATAGACCCATAACCAACCCGCTACCCCATAGACCCTGCCAAAGCGCCCGACTGGTAGCACCCGTTAGCCCCTACGCTTTGCTAGTTTGCTATGTCGTCTAGTTGTTACTATGACTTATGCGGCCGCCGCTGCATCCTCCGTCGCCTCCGATCCGGCTGCCGGCGCTTGTTTAGCTGCTTTGGCCTCTGCTCGGGCGGCTTTTTTAGCTTGCCGACGCTCTACTAAGGTAGGATCCGCCGCCTCGCGCAGCAGACTAGCCACCCGCACCGAGGTTTTAGCTCCCACCGCTAACCAATATTGAATTCGCTCCTGATTCAAAACCAGACGCTCTGCTCCTCCACGCGCTAGCGGGTTAAAAAACCCTACCCGTTCTAAATACTTACCCTGACAAGCGGAGCGCTTATCTGCGACTACCACATGATAAAAAGGTTTTTTATGCGCTCCCCCTCTCGACAACCGAATTACTACCATAATACTCTACTTCCCATCTATTTTCTATTAATTACTATTCAATCTCTAACTATCAGCCGATTATCAACTATTCATTAATTTCAAACAATTACAGCTGGCAGTATAACCAAAAGTTTTAGCTGAGTAAAGCGTCTACGAAGGCGGCCGCCTCAAAAGGACATAGCTGATCGATCTGTTCACCCAGACCGATAAAATAGATCGGTAGTTTAAACCGTTCGGCAATAGCAAACACTACTCCACCTTTAGCGGTACCATCCAGTTTGGTGATACATAAACCGGTAACCGGAGCGCTCTTACAGAATTGTTCCACCTGGCAGATGGCGTTTTGGCCAATAGTAGCATCTAAGATCAGTAGCAGCTGTTGCGGTGCGGCAGGATCAAATTTATGCATCACCCGAATAATTTTTTCTAATTCTTGCATAAAATCATGTTGGGTGTGCAACCGTCCCGCGGTATCCGCTAATAACAGATCATAATGTTTAGCTTTAGCCGATTGCATCGCATCATAAATCACCGCTGCACTATCCGCTTTGCCATGCTGCGCCACCACCGCAATCTGGTTGCGCTCTCCCCAGATCTCTAACTGCTGCACCGCAGCCGCGCGAAAAGTATCTCCCGCCGCCAGCAGCACCCGGCGCCCCTGTCGCTTAAAATAATAAGCCAACTTACCGATGGTAGTAGTTTTACCTGCGCCATTTACCCCTACCACCAACACCGTCTCGAGCTGTTGGCACCCCCACTGCGCTGCGTTAGCTTGATAGGGCTGCAACAGCTCGATTAGAGCTTGCCGTAAAGCGCGCCAGAGTTGATCAGCTTCCATATAGCGTTGCTGACGGAGTTTGGCGATTAGTTGTTGTACCACCGTAGTGCCTAAATCCGCTTCTAGCAGTTTTGCTTCTAGCTCCTGCCAGCAGTTGGTACCACGGGCGTCGTCAGCAAGATTACTAGTAATTCCTAATTTAAACCACTGTTTCAGACTCTGACCCAGCCGCTCGCGAGTCCGCTGCAGCCGCTGACGCCAATTGAGAGTAGCGGCATGAGATGAATCAGTAGACCTAGTGGACACCTCGGACGCTGTAGCCGCCGGCGCGGGAGGATCATTAATACTAATAGTACTCGGTTGCGCTTTAGCCGTTTCTTTCGCTATCGCCTCCGCTTCGGTTTTTTTCTTGCCCCAAAAACTAAATAATCCGCTCACTACAGCCCGTTAATAATATTATTTATACTATTTATTCTATGTATTCTATTTATAAGCTTATAATTACAATCTAACTTATAACCTTATCTTATAATCTTTGCCGAAGGCCGGACTCGAACCGGCACGACTTGCGTCACTACCACCTCAAGGTAGCGTGTCTACCTATTACACCACTTCGGCCAAAAAGTTGCTCGCCAACTCAACTAATAAACCACATCCAATAGATTACGTCGTAACTATTGATCATCAACAAATAATGATGCGACACTCTTAATTAATAATAACCGATTTATTGCCAGGTACGATCGCCCGGCAGCTGGGGAATGGGCGCCGGCTGCGTAGCTGTGGTCGCCGTCGCTGCTATTTTGTGCTGTTGGGCCTCTCGCGCCGCCCGAGCAGTCAAAATGCCTAAACCGATACTGGTGGCGAAAAACACCGCGGCCAGCACGGCCGTCAGTTTAATAATAAAGGAAACCATCCCTACGTTACCTAGCATGGTGTTAGCGTTACCACCGCCCAAGGTAGCGCTTAAATCCGCACCCTTGCCGTTCTGCATCAGCACTAGGCCGATTAGTGCCACCGCTACCAGCAAATGAATAGTTAATAAAAAAGTGTACATATCAGTTCATTCCGTGTCTATCTGCATCAAATTTCATCTCATAAATAACATAAAATGATATAGAAAACCTTCATTTTCAGCATAAGGGTTTTTTAAGCGCTGTCAACTCTGCTGCACCGCCATCTGACCGGCGCGATTTTTCACACCACCCACCACCATCACTCCGCATGGCGCACAATCTTGATATTGCGCAGCTAAACTGCGTAAATCTAGCAGTTGATAGCCTAAGCTACGCCAGTGCAGTAACAGCTGTTCAAACCAAGCTAGATAGTGCATCCCCTCTAACTCAGCATGTAGCGTCAATAAATTATATTGATGTTCTACTATCGCGCCAGTTAACTGCTCTAGAGTGGTACGATCCGCCACTCCATTACTATCCACTAACAACTCATCTAAAGTCGGCAAGGTAGTAGGTAACTGCAGCACCAAACAGCGCTGGCAGCGTGGAATCCCATCGTCACCATTATTATTGCCATTCTTATGGCCATGCCGGATCGCTTTTTTGTCCATTTTATCATGCGACACACCGTTATCATCACCTACCGATTCGGCAATCACTGGATAAAAGGGACTGGTACCTCGGCAATCGCTAGCGTACTGGATGCCACTCTGTTGATACACCCACAAAGTTTGATCATTAGCTTGCCAACCCGGCGCCGCGGCAGTAACCGCTGCCCGATCGAAAATCCGAGTAAACTCAGTGGTAGCACGAGTAAATTCCTGTGCGATCTCTGCTAGCGACCAACCCTGCAATGCATTATTCTGCCAAGCTTGATGATCATAACTATGAATTCCGACCTCGAACCCACCCTGCGCCACCTGACGCAGCAGACTCTCATGCCGTCCCCCGATATGCGGCCCAGGCCAGAATAAGCCATGCAAAATGGTTCGCAGTCCATAATTGCTAACTACTTTACTTTTCAGACATTTGCGCCAAAAACTGGGTCGCCAGGCGCGACGCAGTGCTCGTCCAGTATTATCCGGTCCTAAGGAAAAATAAAAAGTGGCCGGAATCTGCAGCCGACGCAAGAGTTGATAGAGCCGCAGCACCCCATCGACGGTGCCTCGTTCGGTATCCACATCAATTTTTAAGCCGATCTGGGTGGCTGGCTGCATAGTCTAATCCCCAATAATAATTGCTTAACGAAGAGATGACTTATTTAATGTTTCCAATAATAATCTAAAGTCTTACGCAGCCCGGTCTGCAGATCAATCTTGGGCGCCCAATTGAGTCGCTGGATAGCCTGCTGGATGGCTGGCTTGCGATGTGCAATATCCGCATAGCCACTAGCATAAAACTCCTGCGCCGGTACTCCTTCTAAAGTGATTCGGTTGGCTTGCGCTTGCACCGCCGGGTATCGCCGCGCCAACTCTAATAGCTGCGCTGCCAGCTGGGCAATCGAGCATTCATTGTCGGGATTACCGATATTAAAAATCTGTTGATCGGCGCAACCGTTGCGGTTTTCGATAATTTTAATCAGCGCATCAATACCGTCCTCAATATAGGTAAAACAGCGGCACTGCTGACCCCCGTTCACCAGTTTTAAATTACAACCGTATTGAATATCGGCGATAAACTGGGTGACCACCCGATTGGCGCTCTTGGTGGCCTGATCTGCCGCCAGGGCCGGTCGTACCGACAGCGGGTCATCCAATTTCGGACCAAACCAGTTAAAGGGACGGAAAATGGTAAATTGTAGCCCATGATGTTTACCGTAAGCCCAGATGATGCGATCCATCAGTTGTTTGCAGCTAGAGTAGATCCAGCGTTCCTCATGAATCGGTCCGGTCACTAACTGGGTAGTGGTCTCGTCAAAGTTTTCATCCGAGGCACAGCCATAAGTCTCCGAGGTAGACGGAAATATCACCCGTTTATGATATTGCATACACCAGCGGATAATCGCTAAATTAGCTTCAAAATCCAGCTCAAAAACCTGCAATGGATTAGTCATATAGCTATAGGGGGTAGCCACCGCTACCAGGGGCAAAACTAGATCCGCGAGCCGAATCTGATTTTCGACCCATTCTTTGCAGATGCGGATATCACCCTGGGTAAAATGAAAACGGGGGTGCTGCAGCACCTGGAGATCGATCTTATCGCATCCTAAATCCATTCCATAAATTTCCCACTGCGGGTTATAAGCTAGCGCAGCGGCTGCGATACTACTACCGATAAAGCCGCCCACTCCTAAGATTAAAATACGTCTCATAAGCTTTATTATATTACATTAATATTAATAATCTGACCGAGTTACCTGTTGTAATATTCATAAATGATGCAGTATCAGCTAATGCATCTGTTCTAAACTGGTTAATTGCTGACCGATAATTTCCCGCACCGCAAACCGCTGCCGACCGCGTACCTCTTTATAAATCCGACCAATATATTCACCCACGATACCGATTCCTAGTAACACGATACCCACTAAAAAAAATAGCAATGCAAATAGGGTAAAAACCCCCTCCACCTCCGGGCCAATCAACAGGCGGCGCAGTAGCAGGTAGCCAACCAGCAAGATGCTAAAAAATGAGATTATACACCCTATTACCGAAAAAATCTGAATCGGCACCAACGAGTAGCCGGCCATCAGATCAAAATTAAGGCGAATTAAATTATATAAACTATAGCGGGATTTACCATGCGAACGCTCGCGGTGGGCCACCTCAATTTCGGTGGGCCGACGGGCATAAGAATAAGCCAGCGCGGGAATAAAAATCGAGCTTTCGTGACTAGCGATCATCAGTTTCACCAGCTGAAGACTGTAGGCGCGCAGCATACAGCCGTGATCCACCATTTTAATATCGGTAATCCGCTCGCGTAGATAATTAATTAGAATAGAAGCCCATTTACGCAGCCAATGATCCTTACGATGATACAAACGCACCCCACTAACTAGATCGTAGCCCTGCTCCACTAGTTGCACCAGTTTAGGGATCTCTTCGGGCGGATTTTGCAGATCGGCGTCTAAAGTCACTACGATTTCGCCCTGCACCTGCATAAACCCAGCGATCACCGCCATATGTTGCCCAAAATTACGCACAAAATCTACGATCACCACCTGGTCAGGGCGTTGCTGCTGGAGCTGCCGCAACAACTGCCAGGAATCATCCTGGCTCCCATCATTCACCGCGATCAGTTGATAGGGTCGTCCTAGCTGGTCCAGAGTGGCATGTAGCCGGGTAAACAGCTCGACCAAGCTAGCCGATTCATTATAAATCGGTACCACTACGCTAATATAGGGTTTTAGGGGGCTTTGAGTGGTGGACGTTGAATCAGATATCATCTATCAGCCAGTTTTTACTTTGTTGGTGTGTATGTTGGTGTGTACGTATATCTGGTACTCACATTGATTACTTACTGTTTAAGATTTGGTCCATAGTTTCCACCACCCGATCCTGCTCGGCCACGCTCATCCGGCTAAACAGTGGCAGCGAACAGATGGTATCCGAAATCCGCTCAGCTACCGGGAATTGTCCTGCGCGATAGCCAAAAGTCTGTTGATAATAGCTATAAAGATGTACTGCATGATGGTGATAACCAACCCCAATATCAGCCGCTTTCATCCGCTCAATAAACTCATCGCGGGTCATTCCCGCTGTTTCGGGTACAATTTGGGGGGCATAAATATACCAGGCCACCCGACAATCATAATCCGGTAGTTGTGGCAACTGCAAGCTCTCCCAGCCCGCCAGCAGCTGATTATAACGATTTACCAGCTGTTCGCGCTTAGTGATAAATTCCTCTAGATGTTGCAGTTGATGCAGCCCGATCGCTACCTGCAGATCCATCATATTATATTTATAACC
>CAVFMC010000002.1:20582-25867 GCA_963623565.1 Bacteroidaceae bacterium
GTAATGTTGATTGCCGCTACGGCCATAACGGTTCCAGGACTCGCGATCAATGCCATGAAAACGCTGCACCGACACCTCCCAGGCTAACTGTTCGTCGCGGGTGGTTAAACAGCCTCCTTCGCCAGAAGTCATCACTTTATTGGGATGAAAACTAAACACCTGCACATCGCCAAAACTGCCTAAGATGCGGCCGCGATAGATACTGCCGATGGCGTGAGCACAATCTTCAATCACCCGCAGTTCATATTTATCAGCAATCTGGTATAACCGATCCAGATCCACCGGAATGCCGGCAAAATGCACCGGCAGAATCGCTTTGGTTTGAGGAGTAATAGCTGCTTCTAGCTGTTCTAAATCCAGATTACGGGTCACCGGGTCTACATCCACCAGCACCGGTTTGGCGCCCGCATGCACGATCACATTTAAACTGGACACAAAAGTCATCGGTGTGGTGATCACCTCATCGCCCGGGCCAATACCGCAACCCTCCAGCGCCAGATGCAGTCCGGCGGTAGCAGAATTCAAACACAACGCTTTAGGGGCCTGAAGATAAGCGGCTAGTTGCTGTTCAAATTGCAACACCCGCGGCCCGGTGGCTAGCCAACCGGAACGGACACAATCGACCACTTCATCAATGGTGGCTTGGTCAATTTCCGGGGTGGAAAACTTCAAAAATTCTGGTTCTACACTCATATTATTCATGGCTTAATAAAAAGAGAACACCTCACGTCTGCGCGAGCCATTACATATCTCGCACTAATAAAAAGACCCCAATAATGATAATCGAAATCCCTAGCCATTGCGCCGGGGTTAAATGTTCCCCTAGCAGGTAGCTGGCTGCAAAAGCGCCTAACACATAACCTAAGCTACCGATAGGATAAGCTACACTGACTTGTACTTTGGAAAGGATAGCTAAACAGAGTACCATACTGAGTACGTAACAGGCACATCCTAAAATGATAAAAGGCGAGGCTATCACCTGCAGCAAAATTGGACTAATTACCTCCCACTGCCAAGCAAAATGAGTAATATTCACCTTTATCATGCCATATTTTAACAGTAACTGGGCGCCGGTATTTAAAACCACCTGCACCATCATGGCCATAATTATCCAATAACTCATAGTATTAATCTATTTAACATTAACAGCGCCTCTTAACATTAATATTATCTACAACCACTAACTGCATTATATAATCTGGCCCGCAACGGCTGCAGTATATAACTTTCTCATTCCGTATTCAACTGGCGCTAGTCGCTAGAGGGTGTCGACGACTGCAGTAGTGGCAACATCTCTTGTACTAAGCCATAACTCCCTGCCACGATACTGCTCTGATTACGATAATTATCACGGCTATAAGGATCTATCGCTACTGCCCCCGCTTCCTGAATCAGTAGCACCCCCGCTGCCAGATCCCAATAGGACATATTAAAGGCTGCTAGTCCATCAAGGCGGCCAGCTGCCAAATGGGCGCAATCTAAGGCGACCGTCCCCTGCTGACGAATTTTGCTAGCCTGCTGAAAGTAACGGCAGTAATAATCCAAAAACTGCGGTACGGTGGGCTGCGTGCTAATGATACTGCCATTCACCACCGACAGCATGGCTTGTGCAAGATGTAGATCATTACTGCAGCGGATGCGGCGATTATTTAAAAACGCCCCTTCGCCCCGACTAGCGTTAAACAGCTCCTGACGAATAGGATCAAAAATCACCGCGTGCTCCGGCACCCCACGGTAAGTCACTGCGATCGAAATACAAAAACTAGGCAGTCCATGGATAAAATTGACCGTGCCATCAATCGGGTCGATTACCCAGAGATAATCATTTTTCCCGGTAACCCCGCTCTCCTCTCCCAAAATAGCATGCCGCGGATATTTTTGGTGGATCAGCTGGGTAATCAGCTGCTCGGTTTGTTGATCGACGTCGGTTACCCAATCATTCTCCCCCTTGGCGGTAACCCGATAAGCTTGGGGATTATCAAAGGCTCGCAACAGCTGTTTACCCGCCAGCCGAGCAGCATGAATAGCTAAGTTAAGTAATGGATGCATTGTTCGCTGCGTTCTGTTTAATTTAAATTATATATATCTTACTAGTGTCTTATCTTAATAAGCGAATATCTTTAACATTTATATTTATTATTACATCAGTAAATCGTTACATTAGTAAATCGCTATACGATAGCTTCCTGCGGTGGAACAAATGGTAGCGACCGCCGTTTAAACTGATTTTGATAATGCCTACTCAGTACTTTAGTCACCGTATCGCGAGTAAACCCGTCGCGCTGGCAGAGCTGCTCGACCATCTTGGCTAACTGCTCTGCATCATACTGATCACCGGCAGATGGCGCGAACTGGTTTTCTAACGCTAAACAGGCACGTAAAATCGCATCAATCTCTTGATAAGATGACCCGCCGATCTGTTCAACATCGCTGCAGCTAACGCCATTGCCATCGGTGGGCGCCAGCTGCATGGCAGCACAAAGTGCAGCGCGTTGCGACGAGTTTAGTTGGTCCGCCGCAGGCAGTTGATCTAGCAGGTACTCGGCCAGCGCATACACTTCACTCTTCCATAAATAGATTAGTCCAGGATTATAATCTCCCACATCCCCATGAATAGTCCAAAAACCTAGTTCATGCTCGGTGCGATTATCAGTATCTAACACGATCCCCTGCTGCAGCGCGGCGATATGGTACAGGTAGATCATCCGTAAACGCGCTTTTAGATTTCCCTGGGCAATGCGTAGTGCTAGCGGGCTAGTAGCAGATGAAGACGGATCAGTACCAACCTGGAACACCTGTTCGAGTCGTTGACTAGTGCATTGATATAAATCATCAATAGTCTGTTCGATCAGCTGATCACAGAACGCCTGCCCTACCGCACGCGCTGTTCGTTGTTCTGCAGGTTGATTAGTAGCGCTAGGCAGATGGACACCGATTAAACGACAGCGACCGCTAAGCTGCGGACTCAGGCTAGTGCTGTGGCAAGCTAGGCAGGCAACAGCTGCCACCACCGTACTATCAATTCCCCCGCTCAGGCCTAATACCAGGCTAGATAACCGGTATTTATCTATATAAATCCGCAGCTGCCCAACCATCTGCGCTAAAACTTTGGCTAAATCCAATCCACTCATAAACTCACTATACCATACTATACCGCGTTATACCATATACCGTGCTATATCACTCTAATCGCGCAGATTTTGCATACTTTTAATATGTTGATGCTGCCACAACGCAGGATCCGGCAGCTGGATAGCCAATTGCAGTTCATCAATCGCTCTTTGTAAGGTGGCATAATCACCCATCATCTTATCGCTATCATCAGAAATTTTAATGCAATCTTGCCACTGTTCTCGCTGCGAAATCCGGCACTTGGCTAGTTTAATCACGATATTAGCCGGCGCCAAGCCCACATCATTAGTTAAATTAGTGCCAATCCCCGCCGACAATTGTATCTGATTTTTAAAATGCTGGGCAATCTGCGCATATTTAGTAAAATTAGTAGCGTTAGAAAAAATGATAGTTTTGGTGGTGGGGTCGATACCTAGCTCCCGATAGCGATGAATTACCATCTGACCGATCTGATATTCGTCGCCACTATCCAGCCGCACCCCATCAAAAAGTTTAGCGTGTTTACGAGAAAAATTCTTCAAAAAGGCGACGGTAGTATAGGTATCCATAAGTGCGATCCCTAAATCGCCATCATACACTTTCAGCCAATCCTCTAGCGAGAGGTAATTGGCCATTTTATAACCAAAAATGGCGCCATGAAACATCACCCATTCATGCGGAAAAGTGCCAGAGGGAGGCAGCTGATATTTAAGTGCCAAATGTAAATTAGAAGTCCCTACGCAATAAGCGGCCTGCCGCTTCAAACAGGCACAGATCTGATCATGCAATGCATAACTAAAGCGGCGACGGGTCCCAAAATCGGCAAATTTAAGCTGCAAATGATTGGACTGCGCGATTTTATTAGCCAGCTTAGCTAGTACGGCGTCAGGCTGCAGTGGATAATGGGCCATTTGACCTCGTAGTTCAGAGATAATGGCCAGCAGCGGCACCTCATATAGAGTAGCTTTATAGAGTTTATCAGTAATTTGGAGATGTAACCTCCCCGATGAAAGGGTTCTATTGCCGTCGCTATCGCAATCATCCCCTAGCCAGATCTTAATTTTACTCGGGTCAAAATGAAATTGACTCAGCCACTCCCAGTAGCAGAGCGGAATCACCCGGGCAACCAACCGGTTGTGTAACACCGCCTGTAACTCCTCCGGGGCTAAACGGAGCGTCGCCAGCTGCTGTAGCGCCTCCTGTAGCCGTTCAACAAAGGCGGCGGTATAAGTATTATGATCGCGATCGATAAAAATAAAACTCCCCTCCGCCTCCGGAAAGAGCCGCATATAGGCGTGCGAAGTGGTGAATTTATAAAGATCGGTATCTAAAATACTATGAATCATCGTATCAATTTAACTTATCCTCGTCTTACAGTACTCATGGTAACACAAGTGGTGTAGGGATGCAAATTCCAGCTATCGCCTAATCTTTTCGGATCATGGTATAGATTTTGGTACACTACTTCCCGGTTCTTTGATCTGCCGTGGCATGATGATTAAACAGCTTAAAATCGCGGCCGCAAAACCGGTTAACAAGCTCCGAGCGGTAACTGGGGCCTGCAACACTATAAGCAGCAGTAGGATGCTAAATAGCCATTTCAGCAGTTCAGCTAGATAGAAACTTTTTAGTAGTTGCTCACTAATGGTTACCTGCGTTACTAAATTAGTAACGGGCGGAGTATGTATGCAACGCATGCGCCGATAAAAAAACCACCTACCGATCACGCTCGGCAGCCACCAGGCCAGTACCCCGCCGCAACTACCATAACTCTCGCCTCTAAGTAACGGCAACAACTGGCTACTCTCGTTTAAATATAAAATAATTAACTGACTAATCAGAAGCGCACATCCTAACGCCCATAAACTTCTGTGTATTAACTGTTTACTGTTAATTTCCATGTTCCATGTTTTTGTGCAATTATTTATTTTCTATATTGATGTAACACCCGCGCGATCTCTAGACACCATTCCCGCAAGCGACACCAAAAAATTGGTCCGGTCTCGCCCTCCGCCGCGCCTTTGATCAAGCGATCCAGCTGGTAACCACCCAGCAGCAGCGCGGTTAATGCTCTGCCCGGGATCTGTTGCAACGCCTGCCAATAAGCAAAAATTAGCTCACGATGCTCAAACCAGAGATTAAATTGCCGTGCCAGTGCCTGCATAGTAGTAGAT
>CAVFMC010000003.1:0-4321 GCA_963623565.1 Bacteroidaceae bacterium
GTGTAGGTTGGTATTTCATCTTTGTATTTGAGTTTTTTATTTTAAATTTTAATTTAAGGTTGTCGCAATTATAATATTTTAGTAAATTTTTAGTAATTAGTATTTTTGGTTGATGGATTGCAGGTAGCATATGGCTGATCGTGTAGTAGGTACTGTCAAGTGGTTTAATTCCTCTAAGGGTTATGGTTTTATTCAGGTAGAAGGCGGCGAGGATGTGTTTGTGCATTATCGAGCGATTCGCGGGGATGGCTATAAAACGCTGAGTGAGGGGCAACGGGTCGAGTTTGCCACTAAGACTGGTGCAAAAGGGTTGCAAGCCGACGATGTGGTTGTGATCGAATAGCTGATAGTTGAGGCTATTTGAAGTATTAAAGTATTTAAAGCGTACAGTGTGCAGTGTATACGGCGCGCAGGACGTGGCATGCTAACAGGCAGACAGAGGTAATTTCTACGTGAGTAGAGTGGTCGCGGGGTTAGATGTAGGGACCAATAAGGTGATTGCTTTGATTGGCTCCGTGCATGATGATGGTAAGGTAGACATCATTGGCGTGGGGAGCTGTCGATCATCGGGGTTACGAAGAGGGGCGGTGATTAACATCGACGCTACCTCTCAATCTGTCAAAAGTGCCCTGCAAGAAGCGGAGCGGATGGCTGGGGTGAAGGTTACCACGGTTAGCACCGGGGTTTCCGGCAGCCATATTCGTGGTTGTAATTCGCGCGGTATCGTCGCCATCAAAGATCGAGAGGTTACCCAAGGCGATCTAGAACGGGTGATGGATACCGCTAAGACCTTAACAATTCCCTCTAACCATAAAATTATCCATGTGATCCCACAGGAATTCATTCTGGATGGTCATGGCGGGGTGCGTGAGCCGATCGGTATGTCCGGGGTGCGCTTAGAGGTGCTGGTGCATGTGGTGACCGGCAGCGTTAGTGCTATCCAGAATATCGTTAAGAGCATTGAACGCTGTAAAGTTAAAGTAGATAACGTTATTTTGCAGCCGCTAGCCTCGAGCGCGGCGGTGGTTAATGATGATGAGCGGGAACTAGGCTGCGTGCTGGTAGACATTGGGGGCGGCACTACCGATATTGCTATTTTTGTTAATGGGACGGTGCAATATACTGCGGTCATTCCGATCGCAGGGGATCAAGCCACTAACGATATTGCCATCGCTTTTCGACTGCCGGCACGGCATGCGGAACAATTAAAACTAAACTATGCTAGTTTAGTATTAGCAGAAGATAATAACAGCAATGGTGGCGGTGATGGTGGCAGAGATAGTAGCAGTGAGGCTGACCATCAGAGCAACTCTGGCTCTGTCGCGGTGTCGCATAGCCAAGCTGATGATATCGTTACCACCGAATTCGGTGAAAGCAGCAAAACTGTTTCACGCAGTGTCTTGACCCAAGTTTTATACGCGCGTTATCGTGAACTGTTTAATCTAGTTAACAATGAGGTTAAACGTAGCGGTTTGGCGACGCATATTAACGCTGGGGTGATTTTGGCCGGCGGAGCCTCGCGGATAGCTGGAGTGACCGCTTTAGCTGAACAGGTATTAGGCATGCCGGTACGGATTGGTGTACCCAAGAACATTGGCGGCCTAGTGGAGCATGTAGCTAATCCTATTTATGCCACCGGGGTAGGTTTATTGCTCATGGCGGCACAGCGTTTAGAGGACGATCATCAACAGGAACAGTTCGATACGCCTAATGCAACTGACTATGAGCTAGACCAGGAGGATGGTGCAACGCAAGTGGAAAATAATAGTGGCGAAGAGCAACTGAGTATGTGGGAAAGAATTAAAAATTGGGTAAAGATCAATTTTTAATTCTAGTTTAGTATTTTAGTGCCGAACCAATCTGTCGTTGTTGTCGAATTTGTCAAACCGATCTAGTTTCTGAGAGCTGGTCTTAATCTTCTGTTTAGTTAGTGAGTGTATACCGTAGATCTATGTGCCGTTAGCTTTTATAAATCAACAGTTTCATAGTAACATCTTTACTCGGTAATTAGTCAACTACATTAAGCGCAATAATTTATTTGAGTGCGCTACTTCACAATTTTTTATTAGATGGTCTACGATCCTGCTGGTTCTCCGTTATAATGGATTCTTCTGGTTGAATGCTTTGATTATTGTCATCCCATTTTAAGCTGGGTAATAGCTCGACCTGTGTTGACACTAGAATCTGTGCCGTTTTTCTAAGCTCGAAACGATCATGGCTAAAGATAGCGTAAAAACGGTTTTGCAGCCATTCCTCTATTTTTTGTAAAATGGTCATCTGTTGATATTTGGTGCGCAGCTGCTGAATTAGCTGGGAATAACGCCTGCCATGCTGCCGTGCAGCTTGATACGGTAGCGATTTTTGCCCAGTGTCCATTTTAAGGTTAAACTCTAGCAAAGATCGTTTAAATGCCTGATATTCCTTTATCAATTCACAGTATGTATCATCAACTTGGATAGCGCGATTTTGATCCAGCGTTGCAGTTAGTTCCAGTTCCTCCTCCAGATTTTGTAGCGTTTTACGCATCAATCCAAAGCGCACTTTTGCTAGCAGGTTAATAAGCAACTGATCCGGCTGTAGCTGTTTATCGGCTGACAGCAAGGACAAAAAACTTTGCTGCTGCTCATTTTGTTGGTTCACCACCTCCGTCAATAGAACCGGATCATGCAGTAATACATCCACAATGGCTCTCATTTTGATTTTTGCTGATAGCAGATTGTCGTTGAACGGGTTATCTAATTCGGGGTGTTGCTTGCAAATGTAATAATTCTTTAACGCGGCTAGCAATAGGTTATGACCATTCGGTCTGTTCCGCCAATTGGTATAAGTGGTCAGCTCTTTAAATAATACCGGGTGTTTTATTCTTACTGTTTGCAAATAACTATAAGTCGTATTATAAAGCGGGGAGTCAGTCTGGAATGTAGCGTTTAACCCCTTATTGAGCTCATCTAGGGTAGGATTACCGTTTAGTAATAGACTAAAATTGGGACTCTTTTTCTTACTAGCGCCATTATGCGTAAACATAGCTTCCCCTCATTATCAGACCATCTTGCTGCGTCATTAACGTCCTCTACTTTGCATTGTAACAGATAGCGCTTGAAACGCAACTATATTAATGTAATATGGACGATGTGTTTTAGCGATTTATGTCAGATGTTGCGTGTTGCGTTGTATGTTGTACTATATTTTGTGCATTGAGACCATTGTGCCGTTGTAATGTTGTAATATGGGTTTTAATAGACGAGCATTATTAACTGAGATTAATACCGTACGCCGTTTCCGCTTGGGGCAGTGGCTAGGCATTGATATAGGCTTAAGTCTAGGGATCATATTGCTGCTAGCACTAGGTTGGGTATTAATTTATAGCGCCAGCGGGGGGAATGAGTTACTGCTACGTAAGCAGCAGACCAATCTTATCCTGGGTGGGCTGCTCTTTTTCGCGTCCACGCGCTGCCCGATTAGTCACTATCGGCAGTTGATCCCGATCTTTTGGCTGCTAACTCTTTTGCTACTGGTAGCAGTGTTATTTACCGGGGAGATTAGTAAGGGAGGGCAGCGCTGGCTGAATCTAGCCGGTTTGCGTTTTCAGCCTTCCGAGTTAGCCAAATTATCGGTACCGTTAATGCTGGCCTATTATTTAGCTGGTCAAGAGCGGGCGATTGGTTGGACTAAATTTATCGGCTGCTTCTTCATCATTGGCCTACCCGCGCTAATTATTCTGAAACAACCGGATTTAGGCACTGCGTTGCTGGTGATGATGGCCGGTGGCTGGGTACTCTTGATCGTGGGTATGGTACCGTCGTTGTGGTTAAGTATGATCGCTGGCACTATCATCGCGTTGCCTACACTCTGGCTGCACCTTTATGATTATCAACGTTACCGGATCTTAATGCTTTTTCATCCCGAGAGTGATCCGTTTGGAGCGGGTTACAATATTATTCAATCTAAAATTGCCGTCGGCGCTGGCGGTCTGCTAGGTAAAGGTTGGTGTTTAGGTACCCAGGCACGACTCAAATACCTGCCCGAAGCGTTTACCGATTTTATTTTTGCAGTGTTGGGCGAAGAGTTTGGTTGGCTAGGTTGTTGCTTATTATTAGTAGTAGTATTATTTATCACCTATCGCGGATTACAAATCGCCGAGAGATTAACCGACGCTTTTGACCGCTTGGCGGTGGCTGCGCTGGTGTTGATGTTTTTTGAAGCAGTTTTTATTAACATTGGTATGGTGACCGGGATTTTGCCAGTGGTAGGGGTGCCTTTACCCATGATTAGTTATGGTGGTAGTTCCTTGCTGACTTTTTTAATTAGTTTTGGTTTAATC
>CAVFMC010000003.1:4331-5831 GCA_963623565.1 Bacteroidaceae bacterium
ATGTCTATTCAAAATAGCACCAGAGCGGGACGCTAAACGGGACTCGATAATGAGCATAAGTAAGAAAAATAAGAGCAAGATTAAGAATAAGAGTAAGAATAAGGATAAGGATAATAAAGAGATTGGGACGTAAATAGGAATGCGAATCTTATTAGCGGAAGATGATGGTTTGTTAGGTAGTGGCGTGCGCTCCTGGTTGTTACGGGAAACCTATACCGTGGATTGGGTTAAAAATGGCGCAATGGCGTTGTCGGCGATTAAAACGGAACATTTTGATATGATGCTGCTAGATATTAATCTACCCAAAATTAGCGGCATAGAAGTGCTGAAACAGGTGCGGGCGGCGGGTTTTACCTTGCCCATTATTATAATTAGTTCCCATAACCAAGTTGCTTGTCGGGTACAATGTTTCGAGTTAGGCGCGGATGATTTTTTAGTCAAACCTTTTGATTTGGTGGAATTACGCGCTAGGATACGGGCGGTTTATCGGCGTTCAACTACCGGTAAGACGGATGATCTACTGCAGTTTGGCTCCTTAGTACTGAATATTTCTGAGCGACAGGTAACTTATAAGGGACGAGTAGTAGAGATCCCGCGCCGCGAATTAGCGCTGCTGCAACTACTTATGGAAAATAGTAATCGGGTGGTCAGTCGGCAGCAGGCTATTCAGGTGGTTTACGGTTGGAACTACGATATAGATAGTAATGCGTTAGAGGTACATGTCCATAATTTACGGAAGCTGTTGGGTAATGAACTGATTAAAACGGTACGGGGGGTGGGTTATAAATTGGCGGTAGAAACGCTGGAGCAGGCAGATCCGCAGCTAGTTACATCGGATCATCGGGACTAATCAAATTAAGAGGGCGGTAAATTAAGCGAGTAGATTTAGAGGGTTAATATCCACAAACCAACGCAGGGTACGTGGCGGGTTAAGTTGATGATGAATATAGTGCACTAGATAAGCTAGTACTCGATGTAAAATTTTGGAGTTAGTGCCCTGAATTACCAGTTGGGCGCGAAAATAATCCGCCTTGCGTTCAATTAAGAGCGCTGCCGGGCCCCAGAGCTGCAGCTGATCGGCGTCGCAGAGTTTGCCAATGATCTGCCGGCGGGTAACTTGTACCAGCTGCTGCAAAAAAGTCCAGACCTGCGGACGCTGTTTGGATTCAGCTTGCAGTAGCGCATGGCGGCTGATGGGCGGCAGGGTGGCTTCGGTGCGTTCAGCCAGACAGCGCTGTAAAAAAGCGCTGTAATTGGGTGCGCGCAACTCCTGAAAGATCGGGTGCTCCGGATAGCTAGTCTGCAAGATTACTCGCCCAGGCAGTTCCCCCCGTCCCGCTCGTCCCATCACCTGCACAATCAGCTGCGCCAGCTGTTCTTCTTGGTGAAAATCACTGCTAAACAGCCCAGCATCTACATTGAGAATGGCCACCAGAGCGATGTTAGGAAAATGATGACCTTTAGCTAAAATTTGAGTGCCAATCAGGATCTGGTACTGAT
>CAVFMC010000003.1:5841-9897 GCA_963623565.1 Bacteroidaceae bacterium
AATTCCTTGCAGCAGCTGTGGAAGTGCCCCCTTTTTACTGGTAGTGTCGCGATCAATACGAGCAATAGCAAACTGAGGAAAAATTTCACCTAGCGCCGCTTCTAATCCCTCGGTGCCTCGTCCTTTAATTTTCAGGGGCACGCTATGACATTGGGGGCAGCGTTCCATCAGCGGTAGCCGGTATTCGCAATGATGACAGATCAGTTGCCGGGTAAATTTATGTAGTGTTAAATGGCTATCGCAATGGGGACAATCGGCGGTCCAGTTGCATTGGGGGCAAAAGAGGGTCGCCGCAAAACCGCGCCGATTCAAAAAAATCAGCACCTGCTGATGGTTAGTTAAACAGTTTTCCATCTCCCTTAATAGGGTAGTGCTAAAGCCCTTAGACAATTTTTCGCGATTAATATCTACTAGCTGCAATTTTGGTTGGGAGGATGGATTGCTGGCGGACCACCGAAGATCGGAGTGCTCAGCTGTTCGCGCCGGCAGATTAAGTAGGGTATAGCGCCCCTGTAAAGCATTATACCAGCTTTCTAGCGAAGGGGTAGCGGAACCGAGCAGCAGAGGAATATTGGCCAGTTTAGCTTTGACTAGTGCTACTTCCCGCGCCAGATAGCGCAACTTACTCTCCTGTTTAAAAGAACTATCATGTTCCTCATCAATAATAATTAGCCCTAAGCGGCGTAGGGGCAAAAATAGCGCCGAGCGGGTGCCGATCACGATTTGTGCCTGATCGGTAAAACATTGCTGCCAGGCTTGTAACCGTTGACCATCAGTCAGGCGAGAGTGAAAGAGTACTAGTTGAGCATTAACAAAACGTTTGGTAAAGCGGGCCACGGTTTGCGGGGTTAGTCCAATTTCTGGTACCAGTACTAAGGTCTGACGCCCCTGTTGCAGTAGACGGGCGGTCAGTTGGAGGTAAATTTCGGTTTTGCCACTATTAGTGCAGCCGTATAACAAAAAACAGTGATAGTAATCCAGCTGGGGATAGAGCGTGGTTAGTAGCTGCTGGGCAGCGGGGCGCAGGGTAAAACCGGGAGGATGAATTATCAGCGATGTTTTAGAAGCGCCAGGCGAATGGGATAACGACAGGTCGCAGTTAGCGTGTTTGATATGAGTTTTAGCGCTGCGCAATTTGACTGGCAACATCTCCTTGAGGGTTAACCCTAGCGGATAGAAATAAAACTTACTGAGCCAGCGGGCTAAACGCAGTTCTAACTCATTAAAGAGCGCATCATCATCTAAGAGCTGCAGAATTGGTTTCAGATGCAATGCGGTGGCGTTTGTGTCACTGCTGGGCAAAGTATTAGAGTGGCCAGTATCGTTTTGTGGTGATAGTGGAGTGGGCGCGGGGGTGATCTGCACCACTACCCCGACCGCCATACGTTTACCAAAGGGTACCAGTACGCGCCAGCCTAGTAATTGAGTAGGATTAGGTAGCGGCTGGGCATGTTCGGCCAACGTGGTAGGCGGCAAATAACTGTAAAGCTGTTGAACCGGTGCAAAGACCGCTACTTCTAAGAGTGTCGAGATGGTGGCGGTATCAGTTGCTGTAGTTGCATTAATTGGTTTTATCATAATTTCGTAGCATATAACATTTACCTGCAGATGCACAATGCTTATGCTGCTTATCCCGCTAGCGCTAGCTAATCGTCTATGTTTAGGGTATAATAAGTTTGCAATGTTTAGATATTAATTATATTGCGAGTGAGAACGCGAGATGAGTACATTATTGGCGGAGTTATTACGCCAGACTGTTAATTTAATGGCGTTGGAATCAAACCGGCCACCAGAGCCAGCGCTGTCTTCTTTACTAGCCCAAATCAACCTGCTACCTGCAGTGGCGATTACAGATATTACTGATGATAACCGACAGGTGCAACCGGGAGCGCTGTTTCTGGCTTACCAGGGTAGTTGTGGGGATAGTAAAAATTATCTAACAGCAGCGTTGGCTGCTGGAGCGGTGGCGCTACTAATTGATCAGCCGCCGCCGGTTGTATCGCCTTTATCGATACCCTATCTGGTGGTACCTGAGCTGGCGCGTTGGATTGCCCCGCTAGCGGAAGTGTTTTTTGGTTATCCCCAGCGCCAATTACGACTCTATGCGGTGACCGGTACTAACGGTAAGAGTTCGGTTAGTTATTATCTGGCGCAGCTACTGCCGCAGCTGGATCCCACGCGGCGCAGCGCCATGATTGGGACAGTAGGTTGGGGGTTGCTAGCGGATTTACAACCTACCGTTAATACCACGCCCGGAGTGATCGAGCTACGGCGTATGCTAGCCCAACTAGTACAAGCAGGCGTGACCGATCTGGTGATGGAGGTCTCATCGCATAGTTTAGACCAGGGCCGGGTGGCCGGGATCCATTTTCATCAGGCCATTTTTACCAATTTGACCCAGGATCATTTAGATTACCATCACACCATGGCGGCTTATGCAGCGGCCAAGTTTAGCCTCTTTGAGGGGCAACGTTATCCACTGCCCGCGCAGGCGATCATTAATCTGGCTGATAGCTATGGGCAGCAGCTGCAGCAGCGGTTGCAGGATTTGGGCGTTGGTGCATCGTTGACTCCGCTGTTAACCTTTAATGCGGCGCCAGTTTTGACTAGCCTGGCCTGTTCCCCGGCGGATCTCCAATTGCGGGGAGCACAAGTTACTCTGGAAAGGGTTAGGGGAGTGTGGGTTTATGCGGATCAGCAGGTAGCCTTTCATGCCCCACTACTGGGCGGTTTTAATTTAGAAAATCTTACTGCGGTAGCGGCAGCGCTAGTTAGCGAGGGCTATAGCCTAACTCAGATTGCAGCACTTACGCCTACCTTGAGCCCGGTGCGGGGTCGGATGGAGCGGGTAGTCAATACTGCCACCGCTGCGGCGCAGGTGATTGTGGATTATGCCCATACACCGGATGCGCTAGCCAAGGCGCTGCGTAGTATGCGTGCTTATAGCGCTAACAGGGCGGGCACCGGGTTGCGCACCGGGCGGCTATGGGTAGTTTTTGGTTGTGGAGGCGAACGGGATCAAGCCAAACGACCGCAAATGGGGCGGATCGCCGCGCAGCTGGCTGATCAGGTGATCATCACCAGCGATAATCCACGCCATGAGTCGCCGCTAGCGATTATTGATCAAATTGTTAGTGGAATTCCGCCGGCGCAGCAGCACGATCCTGATAAAATTCAGATTGAACCGAATCGCGCTCTGGCCATTGCGCTAGCGCTGGCGGCAGCCCAGCCCGGGGACCTCATTTTAATCGCTGGCAAAGGGCATGAAAACTATCAACTGATTGGTGATCAGCGCCTCCCTTTTAGTGATCAGCAGCAGGTGCAAATTTTTAGGAAATCAGCGGTTTAGAGCCAATAGATTATTAGGCAGGGGGGGGACTATTTATCTTGATGGTTATTTATGTATAATTTCCTGTTAGTGGTGCAAGATAATCAGCAATATAGTAAATAATTAGTAAAGAACGGAGGTACAGATGCAGCAGAACCAAAACCAACAGTTTAAAAATGAGGATAAGCAGCCATCGCTCAATGATGTATTTGTAGCTGATAATTATTCGGAAAGTGACAAATATCAGGAGTTAGTTCGTTTATCTGCCAATAGCTGTTTTCGCAGATTGGATCGGTTTCAAGCAGCGGCGTTTTACGATATAGTAAAAGAAGCAAACCAGTTAAAGTCTTGGAAGTTTAGTTCGAGTCGTATTCTTGATTCGAACCAATCCACTAGCCCAGATGATGGTCAAGTAATAGTTCGATATAAGTCAGCGATCAAATTACACAACAACTATGCAACTGAAGATGAAAGGAATAATAATGCCCAATTAGTTAATATTTTGCATAATCATAATATGGATGAGTTAAAAAGCTTATTTGATCAGCTAACCGCGGGTAAGATTACACCAAACGCATTAATGAAGGAGCTAGTGCTTCTGGTTATTTATCATTCCTTATACTCAAACTCGGATAACAGTGACATTAGTATAAAAGCAGCTACAACTGAGGATCTTAAAGATATTGAAGAAAATCTTTCTGATGATCTGGCAAATATGAAAGAAAATT
>CAVFMC010000003.1:9956-24872 GCA_963623565.1 Bacteroidaceae bacterium
TAGGTCATTTGGCAGCGCAATTGCTTCTTAGCTATCTCGAGAAAGTTGAAGATTCTAAAATACCTGAAATATTGAGACAATTAGAGAATAATATGGCTCAAGACCACATCCTGCTAGAGATTTTATATGAGGAGGCTGTTGAGAATGGAACAGAATCAGCACAGAAAATCGCTGCACAGTTAGAAGAGCTTAGATGCTGTACTCCCAGTGATCAGAAGAGCGCTAAGCAAATACGCACTATCGAAGATGCAGATACACCGAATTGGTGTCCTAATCAGCAGTTATATAGCCAAGATGACTTTGCAACAGATAAGGCATTGTACCAACAGTTGTGTGACATGATTGGCCAAGTCTTGGTCTACATTCAAGAGAACGCTGGCTCTTTGTCGCAGGAGATCGATAATGGCCGTATCATTAATGCGCTAACGTTGTTTCGAGAAAATGCTAATGGTGCGCTGCAGTTATTTAATTTACCCAAGCCAGATGCGAAAAACTATTATTCAAGCTACTTCAAGTGTCGCTTGATGAGTTTAAACTTAAGGCGTGAGCGGGGTACACAGAATAACTTAGATATCAGCAATTCTCTTTTTAATCAGTTAAAAGATAGCGCTACTACGGCGGTAAATAAGTTGTATCCGTTACAAAAAATTACGGTGATAGACAAGCTATTTAATTTTCTCTGTAGTATTTTCCGTATTCAGTATACTAAAGTAGCGGTTAAGCAACATCTGACCGAGCAATTAGGACAGATCCGACGTACGCTAGATGGCCAACTGTTTGAGCAGTCAGTGGGGTCAGCAGCAGAACAGGCAGCACAGTCAGAGCAATCGGCCAACAGGGTGCCAGTGCTTTAGTAGCGAAATAAGAAAGATTAAGAGAATAATCAGGATTATAGCATGAATAGAGAATCATTAGTGAACAGCGTTGATAGTAACAATCTTGACAGTCGCAGGAGCTGCCGTTTTTGTCAGCAGGCGCGACGGCAGCAGCATCAAGGCTGGCTAATCTGTCTAGTCGCTGCGCTGTTTTACTGTTATGAGTATCTATTGCGGATTATGCCTAGCGTGATGGTGGATGAGCTAGCCCAGGCATTTCAGGCTAGCGCCACGCAGATCGGAGTGATTTCTGCCTGTTTTTATTTTGTCTATACCCCCATGCAGCTAGTGGTAGGGCTGCTGGCTGATTATTTTGGTTCGCGTCGAGTGATGCTGTTTGCTATCGTCACCTGTCTACTGGGTAATCTACTATTTGGCTATGCAAGTAATATCCAGCTGGCGTGTGGGGGGCGTGCCTTAATTGGACTAGGGGCGGCCTTTGCTTTTGTGGGGGCGGTAAAATTGGCGGCGGCCTGGTTGGCGCCCCATTTAGTTAATCTTTTTGTGGGGATTACCACCGCGCTAGGGATGGCCGGGGCGATGCTACAAACTAATCTGCTGCCGCAACTGATGCAAACGCTAACTTGGCAGCAGGCGGTGAATTTAGGCACATTGATGGGGCTCGGGTTACTGCTGCTAGCACTACTGTTTTTACGTGATCAGCCGGCATCGTCCATGCCATCAGCGCCCGACGCTAACGGTGTGGTGGACCGACCATGCCCACGTCCGCATTCTGTCGCTCTCTCCTTTACTATGGTTTGGCACAATCTATTGCAGATCATGGCTACCGCTCAAATTTGGGTCAGCGGATTAGTGGCGGGGATTTTATATCTTTCGCTCTCCATGGTAGCGGAATTGTGGGGGATCCCGTTACTGTCGGAGCTCTATCAACTTTCTACCGCCCAGGCTGCCGTTAGTTGTTCAATGATTTATCTAGGTTGGTTGGTGGGTAGCCCGTTGGCGGGTTATCTCTCCGCTTATTTTTCGGCGCGTAAAATGCTACTGGCGGGCTTAGCGCTCTCCTGTTGGCTAATCGTATTGCTGATTTATTTTTCATCCCTGTTTAGTCTAACTGGCTGCCGGGTGGCGCTCTTTCTCTTTGGCATCGCTTCCAGCGTCGAGGTGCTCTGTTTTGAACTTAGTAATCGTCAGGCGCCGCGGGGGGCCGTGGCTACCGCTACCGCGTTTACCAATTGTTTAGTGATGTTAGGTGGCTTTATTACTCAGCCGTTAATTGGGGCACTATTAGATATGTTGCGAACAAACCGCTCCTCCGGGGTAGCTAGCTTAGCGGTTAGTTATAGCGTATTAGATTACCGCTTCGCTTTTCTGATTTTACCGTTGCTTTTGCTGGCGGGGTTAGTATTAGTTGCACGGAAAATTAAATAGCGTACAATACCATGCATGAATGCAATTGAAAATAGAGATAAATAGTAATTATAGCAGATAAAACATAAAATCATAAGTTAACCCATGTGTAGTAGCGTACGGGATTGTTGGCAACGCTGTTTAGCGGTGTTGCGCGAAGAGTGCAGCGCTAAACAGTTTGATACTTGGCTGCGGCCAATTCAAGAAGCGGAAGATCTAGAGGGACGACTTTGTCTGCTGGTGCCCAATAATTTCGTGCTAGAGTATATTAAAGAACATTTTTACCAGCGCATGGAGGAACTACTGGCGGAACTAGGGGTTACCGAACCGCTGCAGATTGTGGTAGGCAGTCGGGAGGGCGCGCGGGCGGCGCAGTTAATTAGTAATGAGACGGCCGAGAACGATGCAGATGCGGAGAGCGACAGTTATGATTGCGATGACTCAGCTGGCCAGCGTCAGCAACCAGCCGACACCACTAACAGGTCAACCACCCCAGCCGCCGCCGGATCAAGCGGCGGGCTAGCTGCCGCTAACCGTGGGTTTAATCATCTTAATAGCCAATTTACTTTTGAAAATTTTGTGGAGGGCAAATCCAATCAGCTAGCTAAAGCAGCGGCACTGCAGGTCTCCTGTAATCCTGGTAAAGCGTACAATCCACTCTTTATTTACGGCGGAGTAGGGCTGGGCAAGACCCATCTAATGCATGCAGTAGGTAATGCGCTGCTGCAGCAACGTAAAAACGCTAAGGTGCTTTACCTACACTCTGAACGTTTTGTCTCGGATATGATTAAATCTTTTCGTCGCAATTCTATTGAAGAATTTAAAAAATTTTACCGCTCGTTAGATGCCCTACTGATCGATGATATCCAATTTTTTGCCGGTAAGGAACGTTCGCAAGAGGAGCTTTTTCATACCTTTAATACCCTGCTAGATGAAGAACATCAAATGATTATGACCTGTGATCGCTATCCTAAAGAGATCGCCGAGCTAGACGAACGGCTCAAATCCCGTTTTGGTTGGGGGCTGACCGTAGCGGTCGAGCCACCGGAACTGGAGACTCGGGTAGCAATTCTGCTGAATAAAGCTAAAACCTATCAGGTAGAACTGTCGGAAGAAGTGGTATTTTTTATCGCTAAACATGTGCAGTCTAACGTACGGGAGCTAGAGGGGGCGCTCAAAAAAGTGGTTGCTACCGCCCATTTTTTAGGCAGCAAAGTAACTATTGAACTGGCTAGTGAAGCGCTTAAGGACCTACTGGTAGTGCAGGCGCGGCAGATCACCATTCCTAATATTCAAAAAGCGGTAGCCGAATATTACAAAATTCGGATTACCGATTTGATTTCTAAAAATCGTAGTCGTAATATCGCCCGCCCGCGGCAGCTGGCCATGACTTTAACTAAAGAGCTAACTGATCATAGCTTGCCGGAGATTGCAGACGCGTTTGGGGGACGGGATCATACTACGGTAATTCATGCGCAACGCACTATTAAAAAACTGATTACCACCGATCTTAATCTTAATGAGGATTATCGTAATCTGAAGCGGATTTTATCCGGTTAAAGATAAAATGGATAGGTATGCAAGCAAGATGAACGGGGCCAATAGCAAAATTTCCAGCCAACTCGAGCGGCAGGCTAAATATCAGTATGGGTTTGTTACCGATATCGCTAGCGATAGTCTACTGCCGGGACTAAGTGAAGCAACGGTACGCTGGATTGCGCAGCGCAAGCAGGAACCGCCTTTTATGTTAGCTTGGCGGTTGGAGGCGTTCGCTGCTTGGCAACAGATGACGCAACCGTCGTGGGGCAAATTGCAGTTGGCACCCATTGATTTTCAGGCTATTAGCTATTTTAGCGCGCCAGTGACGCCAGGCCGCGCTGGTAAGGTCGATAATAACCCTAACGCCAGTGTTTTGTCCCAGTTGGACCCACAATTATTGGTTACCTATCAAAAATTAGGCATTCCGCTGCAGGAACAGGAGCAGTTGGCGCGGATGGAGCTAGGTTATGGCTCTGCAAACGACCGCGCCGCCAGTAAAAACGTAGCGGTGGATGCGGTGTTCGATAGCGTTTCGGTGGCTACTACCTTTAAAACCCAGCTAGAGCAGGCCGGAGTGATTTTTTGTCCCATTTCTGAAGCGATTGTGCGCTATCCGGAGTTAATTCAGCGTTATTTAGGTAGTGTGGTGTCTAATCGGGACAATTTTTTTGCCGCCCTCAATGCCGCAGTGTTTAGCGATGGTTCTTTTGTTTATGTGCCCCCCGGAGTGCGTTGCCCCATGGAACTATCCACCTATTTTCGGATTAATGCTGCCCGTACTGGGCAGTTTGAACGCACGCTAATTGTAGCTGATCGCGATAGTTACGTTAGTTATTTAGAAGGCTGCACCGCGCCGATCCGCGATGAACATCAGCTGCATGCTGCAGTGGTGGAACTAGTGGCGCTAGAGGGCGCTGAAATTAAATATTCCACTGTGCAAAATTGGTATCCAGGGGACGAGCAGGGGCGCGGCGGCATTTATAATATGGTCACTAAACGGGGGGAATGTCGAGGAGCCAACTCCCATATCTCCTGGACCCAATTAGAAACCGGTTCGGCGGTGACCTGGAAATATCCTAGTACCATTTTGCGAGGGGATAACAGCCGCAGCGAGTTTTATTCGGTGGCTATTACTAATCATTATCAGCAAGCGGATACCGGCAGTAAAATGATCCATCTTGGTCGTAATACCCGTAGTTTAATCATCTCCAAAGGGATTTCGGCGGGCCATAGTAGTAATAGTTATCGGGGGCTGGTGGAGATGACATCAGGAGCGGCAGGCGGTTTTAATTATAGCCAATGCGATTCCCTGCTGATTGGCCCGCATAGCGCGGCGCACACCTATCCACAAGTAGTAAATCATAATACTAAAGCGGTAACTGAACATGAGGCTACTACTTCGCGGGTGAGCGCCGATCATCTCTTTTACTGTCAGCAGCGGGGGCTGACTGCTGAGCAGAGTTTAGGCTTAATCGTTAACGGTTTTTGCCAGCAGATTTTTAAGCAGCTGCCGATGGAGTTTGTGGTAGAAGCTTATAAATTAGTCGAGGTGACGTTGGAAGGAGTTTATCAATGTTAATTAATCTCTGTAATAAATGTAGTAAAAAATAATGCTGATATTATGTGTTTAGAAATTCATGAGCTGGTGGTGGCGGTGGACGCTGCTACTAACGCCAAAGATAGCGTGAGTACAGAGCAGTCATCCCAGAAAACGGTGATCCAGGGACTGAATTTAATCATACGGCCGGGGGAGATTCATGCCATTATGGGTCCTAACGGTTCGGGTAAAAGTACCCTGGCTAATTTTTTAGCTGGTAAAAGTGGCTATCGTAAATTAGCTGGTCAGGTGCGTTATCAGGGGGCTGCGCTGGATGAATTAACGCCTGAGTTGCGAGCACGGGCCGGGTTATTTTTAGCTATGCAATATCCGGTAGAGATCCCCGGGGTGAATAATCTAATATTTTTAAAAACTGCAGTTAATGCGGTGCGCAGTGCGCGGGAGCAAGAGCCACTAGATAGCGCAGATTTCCTGCAGCTAGCTCAGAGTGCGGCCGCTGCTGTGGGGCTGCCGGATGAGTTTCTGCAGCGAGGGCTCAATAGTGGTTTTTCGGGCGGCGAAAAGAAACGCAACGAGATCCTGCAGATGCTAATGTTAGATCCGCAATTAGCGATTTTAGATGAGCCGGATTCGGGATTGGATGTGGATGCTTTAGATCAGGTGGCGCACGGGATTAATCAGTTTTATAATCCAACCAAAGCGCTGCTCATTATCACTCATTATCCTCGGATTTTAGCTAGCGTGCGACCCAATTATGTACATCTATTCTATAACGGCAAAATTTTGGAATCAGGCGATTATGGTTTAGCAGAAAAGATTGAGCAGCTTGGTTACGCCAAATTGATTAACGTTTAATAAACATTGCAACAGGTGATGCCACGATGATAAATTATATAGAATCAGAACTAACCGAAATAATTGATTGTTTTACCGCTTTGTGCCAAGCACCGTTGATGGATGCTGTTAGGGCGATTGCCGATCGCTGCATTGCTACCTTGTCGACTGGTGGCAAAATCATTTTCTGCGGTAATGGTGGTTCGGCGGCGGATGCTCAACATCTAGCGGCGGAGTTGGTGGGGCGCTATCGGGTGGAACGTGCTCCACTGGCGGCTATCAGCCTGACGGTAGACAGTTCAGCCGTTACCGCCATTGCTAATGATTATGGTTATGAACAGGTGTTTGCCCGACAGCTGCTGGGGGTAGGTCAGCCAGGTGATCTATTAATCGGGCTTTCCACTTCGGGTAATTCGCCTAATGTGGTTGAGGCGGTGAAAGTAGCGCAGACCCTGCAGATTACCTCGGTTGGTTTTACCGGGCAGTCGGGTGGCACGCTGCGGACGCTAACCCAGTTATGTCTACAAGTACCCTCTAGTGTGACCGCGCATATTCAGGAGATGCATATCGCCTGTGGGCATATTCTCTGTGGCTTAGTGGAGCAACATTTTGTAATGCAGAACAGTCGATAGCAGTAAATTAACAAGAATAATAGTAATGCGAATAATACTTAACAAGTAACATTAACTATAGACAAATAGTATGAAATATTATGAATAGCATAAACAAAACTAGCAGCGGTGCACCATCCCTTAATATCATTTTATTAGGCTGTCCCGGCGCCGGTAAAGGCACCCAGGCGCAGTTTATTAGCGAGCAGTACCAACTGCCGATAATTTCGACCGGGAATATTTTACGGGTGGCAGTTCAGCAGCAGACCCCGCTGGGAATGCAGGTACAGCAGATTATGGAGCGGGGAGAGCTGGTCTCTGACCAGATTATTATTGCGCTGATTCAACAGCGTCTAGGGGAGCCGGATTGCCAAGGCGGTTTTTTGCTGGACGGCTTTCCTCGGACTGTGGAACAGGCGCAGGCGTTGACTCAGAGCCAAACCGCCATTCATTACGTATTAGAGCTAGAGGTGCCAGATCAGGAGATTATTACGCGCCTGAGTGGGCGACGGGTGCACTTAGCTTCCGGACGTTCCTATCATATTCAATTTAATCCTCCGAAGGTAGACGGATTAGATGATCTAACTGGCGAGCCGCTAATCCAACGGGATGATGACCGCGAAGAGGTAATTCGACAGCGTTTGGCGGTCTATCATCAAAAGACTGAACCGGTTTCCGCCTATTATCAACAATATAGCGTTAGCCAGCCCCAACTGATGTATCGGCGTTTAGATGGCACACGGACGGTGGCAGAGTTAAGGGCGGAGATTAATCAGATTTTGAGTGAGAGGTGTTCTGGATAGACGGACTAACTTTTAGCACTTAATGCTCATAACAAACATTTGCTATGCGTAAAAATTACCGGGGTAAAAAATTCTAGGGGAATTTCTCCGCATTGTGCCGCAGTATAAAAGCTCTACACTATCTCTAGATTAGTTAACTAGTTGAAACAGCTGGTTGGTTGGCCAGTTAACTAATCAGCGTAGATTAAAACTAGATAGAGGTAGAGAGCATACCATGCAGCTAAAAGGGCTGGATAAATCGGTTACAGCGGGTTTCCTAAGGGGTTATCAGCGGGTAACCAGTTGGTTACGCCAGACGCTAACGGCGCAGCAGCACAGCGTGGAGTTACCATCTGATTGGTTAGTGGCTAGTTATCAGCCGTCGCAGTTAACGGTGGCGCTGCTGCGGAATCAGCCAGTAGGTGCCGGGAATGGTTGCTCCCTGCGCTTAGTAGCGGTCGCAACTTGGTCGGAGGTAGAGACTGATTTAACTAATCATTTTACCCATTTGACGGATTGGCTTACTGCCGCGGGCGCCACGTCTATCACGCTGCCATGTTTCCTAGTGATTAGCGATCAACTAGCCAGCTGCAAAACCCTGCCCCTGCCTTTAGCGCTACCGCCTGAGCAGCTGTCGGCTTGGTTAAAGTTACAACTCCCAGCGGCGGTGGCTGGTTTTAGTTATGCGCTGGATATCGAGCAGCAGCAGGTCACACTCTTTAGTTTAACCAAGCTGGCAGGAGCGCTGCCCTTACTATTAGAACTTAATCTGCAGCTGCTTTTAACTAATCAATTACTGCGGTATTGGCAGCAGCAACAGTCAGCGCGGCCAGCTATGCAGCTATCGGGAGCATTACAGCTGGTTCAGCGCGTAGATCCGCTAGCGCAACTAGCTGCCACCCAACCAGAGCTCTGGGAACAATTGGCTGCCAGCAAGGAGCTATGCCAATTATTAACCAGGTTAATTAATTATTGTTAAATTGACGATCAAAAACTAACAAAAACTAATGAATGATCGGCTAAGTGCTTTAAAAAAATTGGCTAAAGTACGTACCAAAATGTCTGATCGTTGGGAGCAGCTGAACCAACTGTCTTATAACCTACTAGGTGCTAGCTGGGTGATTAATAGCCAGCAACAACGGCAGCTAAGATGGGTCGGTCTGTTACTACTGGGATTAGGTACGCTGTTGGGGTGGAATAGCTATCTTTTTCAGCAGATTAGCGGGTTAAAGGCGCAGATCGCCGCGGTGCACGAGCAGTTAATGTTGGCTAAGTTGCAGCCAGTAACAGTGGATATGGCTAATGAACAATCGTCGCCCGAGGTGATGGCTAATTTTGCTCCTGAACAGAATAATAATGCGGGCGATAATTTGAATCCATTAACAGTTTCGACTCCTAGGTATTCTGCTACTCCGCCCAGCTTCGAGAGCTGGCAACAGCAGCGGCAGGGTTGGCAGCAGATGATCCAGACGCTACTGCCCTATTGGAATAGTGGGTGCTTACGGGAGTTACAGATGGAACTGGCAGGGGGACAGCTCAGCGGTAGTGTGCGCTCCTGGAGTCAACTGCAGAGTCTATATCAGCAGCTAGCGTCGCAGCTAGCGCAGTTTCAAATTACCGAAAGCCAGTGGCAGGATGGGTATATCTGGTTTCGGGCGCGTTGGGGTGTTGGTAGTCAGCTTGATGCTGGCGGCGATAGTGCGGAGTAGGTGAGTTTATGATCCTTTGTCGTGTGGTGTCGGGGCTGCCGGATTCTTGGCGAGTCTGGTGGCAGCGCTGGCGCTGGCGGCTGCCGCAGCTGATAATGGGGTTATTGGCAGCTCTTTTTCTAAGTGCCGGAGTAACGCTTCTACTAGCTGGGCAGCAGCACCGGTTGACCCAGCAGCTGGCCACCATGCAGAAACAGTTACAGCAGCAATTGCAGCAGCGGCAAGAGCAGCAAGAACAGCAGGAACAGCGACAGATTTTGCAACAGCCGCAACAGTTAGAGGCTAATCAGCGGCAACAGCAGCTGGAAGCATCGACAGCTACTGCCACGCAACCGGCGCCGTCTTTGCTAACCCCGTCGCCAGCCATGTCCATGGAGGAGTATATGAGTTGGCGTTTTCAACAGCTTGCGCAATGGGATCGTAGTTTAAAGCGAACCGCTATGAAAATTACTAAACTAACCGTGACGGCGCCAAATAGCTCCGTGCCTCCTTGTCCGCAGCTAGAACTCAAATTGCAGTGTCAAGGGGAGCTAGCGCAGCTGGTACAACTGTTTAATTTACAACATCAGCAGCAGCCAGCGGTGCAGTGGCTAGTTTTACACTGGCAGACACCAGATGATTCGCGGCGTATTCATAAACGTGGCCGCATCCAACTGACTGCCTGCGTGTTTCAGCAGCTGCCGTTACCGCCACCGATAGAAGAGGCGGCTGCATCAGTTATTACTCCTGCTGTGGAGACTATCGCCGCAGTGACTGTTACTAACCAATTGGCTTCGGATACTATGGTTGGTCCTACAACGGATGTCGTTACCGGGGTAGCTGCTAATACTGGGGATGTTGCCGCCGCTCGGCTACTACGTTTACCCGATTTAACGCCGCCTTCCCCGCTGCTGACTAGTCGCCCCGCTCTCCAGCAGCTAATTCCCGAGGTGCTGATGATGGTAGGTAGTTTGCAGGAGCCACAGCAGCAGCTAGCTCTTTTGCAAAATCCTGAGGGCGAACTGATTATGGTACGGGTTGGCGATCGATTAGGCCCGCACACCGAGCGGGTGCTGCAGATTACATCCGAAGCAGTGATTACTAGTGTCCGTACTTATTTCTTAACGCCTGGTCACAATTTTCATCACTAAATATGAATGTTTATGTTATTGGTTTATTAGTCTTATAAAGCAAACGACCGTCTATTATGTCTGAACCCGTTACTCGTTTCCTGGTCTGTCTGTTGCAACTTGGTTGCAGCCTATTTTTGTTTTTGAGTAATATGCCCATTAGCTGGGCGGCTACCGCGCCCGCCACCTTTCGTACCACTCATGCCACTCAGATAGCAAGGCAGCGCGCCGGTTATTCAACTGGTACGCCCACATCCTCCACCGCCTTGATAGATTTAGACGTGCAAAACGTTAGTACCCGCGAGCTCCTGCGGCTAATTGCCGATCGTACCCAACAGAATTTTCTGATTAGCGATCAGATCGACGATACGGTCACGCTATGTTTGAAGCGGGCTCGTTGGGCGGATATTTTGCAGACTTTATTAAAATTTAAAGGACTCTATCAATATAAACAGAATAATATCGTGGTAATTGTGACCGCGCAGGAGGCGCTAGAGCGGCAACAGGAGCTACTGGTGCATAAATATTTTGACGCTAAATATATGCCGGTGGAACGGCTGCTCAAGACGGTGCAGGAGAGCGGCTTGCTCTCTAGCCTGGGTAAGGCCGCCGTTGATACCAATTCTAATAGTTTATTGGTTTCGGATCGTACCGAAAACATGCAGCAGCTGACCCAGTTTATTACGCACCTGGATCGCCCGGTGCGTCAAATCGTGATTGAAGCGCGAATTGTTAGTGTGGATAGTTCGGTGATGCGGGATTTAGGTTTAGAGCTGATGACTCTGCCGGATGTTAATTTAGGGGCGCTGGCGGCGGCCGCTAGTGGTGGCAAAGCCCATAAAATGCGGAGTACCGCTGGCGCCACCAGCTATCGCGGCAGCGAGCGGCAAAACGGTAAGAATACCCTGAATTTTACCCTAGCTAAATTGCATGATTTTCAGAAACTGGATCTCAAACTCTCGGCGTTGGAACATGATGGGTTAGCACAGGTGATCTCGAAGCCTAAACTGATTACTACCGACCATCAAGCGGCGTCCATTGAAACCGGGGCGGAAATTCCTTATCAAGAGACTAATAAAGATGGTTATGTGAATACCGTGTTTAAGAAAGCGGTACTAAGTCTTACTGTGACTCCGGAGCTAATCACTAATAATCATGTTAATTTAAATATTGTATTGAATCAAGATAAAGTTGGAGTAATGTCGGTCAATGGCCAGCCCTCCATTGACACCCGTAAACTCCAGACTCAGGTGATTGCGCGGAATGACCAGACCGTGGTGCTGGGCGGAATTTATGAATGGAGTAGCAGTAAAAATCGTTCCAGTATCCCGATTATTGGCGAGCTGCCGATCATCAATCTACTCTTTAGTCGTGATACCCGGCAGCTGGACCGCCGGGAGCTACTGATTTTTGTGACGCCACATATTGTGCAGTAGTTTTAGGGAATGGACAAAGGGCAGCGGTGGCGGTCATCACTTAATAATGTGCTGTTAGCCATTTTACCGCGGGTTTGTGTATGACTAATGTGCAACTATCTGTTATTAGCTGGCGAGTAGTTAGTAGACATGGCCACGGCTCCGCCAGTTTGCTGCAGAATCTGAGCTAAATTATTTAAGCTTTGGGTTTCTAATTTTTGATGTAAGATTGACAAATTTTGAACTAGTTGTTGATATTTATGATCTGGCATCTGAATACAGGTGGCCATTTGAGTCGCTAGATCATTAGCATCGGTATAAAGCACCGCGTTCTCCATGTTAAAATAATGCACCGACGCAAAATCCTTCTGGATAATTAGTGGTTTGGCAAAACCATAGCTTAACAGAAAACTGCCGCTGGTATTACTAGTGAGATAGCGGCGATGTTCCTGGTTATTGTGATCTAATAAAGTTAATAAAAAATCTGCCTGATCCAGTAAATCAAACATCCGGTTATAAGGCAGACGACCAGTTAAAGTGATCCAGGTAGCCACCGAAGGCGGGAGGTACAGTTGCCCCTGCCCCACGATGGTAATATGAAAATTAGTGTGACCGGCTTGGATCAGCTGCTGCAAGCTATTAAATAGCAGATTATAATCTTTACGAAAAGATTCAATATTACCGATGATAATAAATTCGGTGGGTAGGGTCGGCGGCGTTTTAGGGTGCGGGCGAATCGTGCCATAATAAGCGGTATTGCACAATACCGCTTCTGGTTTTAGCGGAGCTAATTGTAAAATTCGGTGCGCTTGGCAAAGCGAGTGGTCTAAATGTTCTAGATGGTGCTCTATGGCTAAAATGGCTCGTTGGGGCGGCACGATACGTGGAAAGAAGTCAAAGACCGAGGTCGCACTATGGCGGGTACGCGGCTGGTAATAGAGATGATAGGAGTTAAAACACAGATATTCATACTGGTTAATTTTGGAATCTGCCAAGAGCTCCTTTAAATTGGTAATATGAATAATAAAGAGATTAAATTGCAATTGCTGTTTAATTCGACAAAGAGGATGTTCTCTAGCGCTTTCAGGCGTGATCATCACGTCGACATTATAACCTAGCAGGGTAAAATAGCGGATCAAGCCGCCCAGAGTTTCCCCATGGCAATTATTAGCCTCGACGATTAAGATAGTGTGTGGCGGGATGGAGTGCCGTAGATAGCACTGTAGCTGTGGTTGATCTAGATTAAAGCGCCATTGCAGTCGGCAACCCAGCAGGGTAAGTTGTTTGATTTTATAGGGTTGATCCGCGGGGGCAAGATTTTTAATAGAAAATAGCCATTTTAAACCAGATTTGCCTAACCAACTTAGGCGTAGGCGCTGAGCTAGGACGGTAAATTGGGTGTAGTTTAGTAAGTTGCGATCTACTAAACTTGCTAGTTGGGGCAAAAACCTGGCGATTTGAAAGCTGCAACTAAGATGTATCAGCCGTCCCATGGGGCGGTGGTAATGGGCATTAACAATCTGGTATAATTGATTAAGCAGTAGAATTTGATATTCGGGTGTCGCCTGCTGAAAGTGGGCGGTAGTGATAAAAGCCATGATAGCTTGCAGATCACTCTGAATCAGCTGCCGCGGGTCCGCCGTCAGCATCGTCTCTGCATCAGCAGTATTGTGATTGTAGATAGTCTGCGGCAGCGCGCCATATGTAGCACCTGCAACTAGACAGGCTAGATTGAATATACTACTGGTGATCTCCGCATTGCCATGGGCTGGAAACAGAATCTGCTGCGCTTTCAAAAAAGCGGTACGAAAGATTTTGTTCCATACCGGATTTAACAGTTGCTGCAAATCAGTTAGCTCGATACGGCGATTTGCGTAATAGGTCAGCAGCTCTAGGGTGTGTTGGTCCGGTTGTTTCTTCGATTGATACAGCGGTTGGTGCCGAATCTGATTATAGCCAAAATATAGAATATCAGCGGGCGCGGTCTGCATCTGTTTATACGCTAATGCCAGTCCATCCGGTTCCAAACTATCTCCTAGCGCCATGAATAACAGATATTTACCGCTAGCATGTTGCAAACCTAAATTCCATGCATCCGCTAGGCTATTGGTAGCTAGCGCCAACACCACCAGACGCTCATCTTGTAGGGCATAACTTCGCAACAATTGCTTTGTTTGATCGGTAGTAGTTGCGTCCAGGGCGATATAAAGCAGCTCTAGCTCTGGACCGTTTTGCGAGAGAATACTCTCTAGTCGCGGTTTTAAATACTGGTTCGTCTGAGAAATTGGTAAGACGACACTAATTTGTGGTTTTGTTAGTATCATGAGTCATCACGTCAATTATAGTCTGTGCGCATTTAGCCCAGGAAAACGGTATGAATATGTTGTGGTTTTATGACCGGAAAGTATTTTAAAAAATTTTGACGAGTGTATTCTGAAACAGTAAAATAAGAGTCGTGAGCATTTAACGAATCGGTTAGTTGCCACCACCAGTCATCCTGCTTAACCCCGGACTTTGAATAATACAGCGCTAAAGTGGCTGTATTATGGTGTATAACATACTTTTGTATATGCTGTATGCTAGCGAACCTGCCTGGTATTTTATATATCGGGCTAAGAAATAGCTGATAATTGAGGCATCGTATGAATCTCCTATTAGAAAATAGTTTTTCACATAATAACAAGCCCTTTAGTGACAACAAAAGCAGCTGTATAATTAGTTTAAAAGCCAACTCATGTCTTTGTTTAGCAAGCGTGCGCAGCTGTTTTAATCGGTCGTATAACTCCTGCTTACTAGTGAATAGACTGTGGTTATCGATAATATCAAACTGCTGTTTTGGAAAATAGCTGTTCAATGCAGCTTTTAAATCGCCACGCGAAAAGTTCTTGTCGCAATATAGGACAATATCAAATTTATTAGATTTAATGAACTCTTTCAAAAGATTAAAAGCCACAAATATAGATACCGGAGCGGTTGGAAGTTTAGTGTGCAGCATGAGTAAGTATGTTGGTATCAAATATCATTTTTTCTATTTGTTTTTAACATAGTGGCGATAATCGCGACACTTTTATAAATAAACTATTAGTAACTATTTAGAACCCCTTATCGCGATATAT
>CAVFMC010000004.1:0-22318 GCA_963623565.1 Bacteroidaceae bacterium
ACTATATTTACTGAATCAGTATAACAAATTTTTTAGCGGAGTGCCACCTGTTTAATACGAATAGCGATGTAGCGAGAAACAGTGGTTGGATTATGAACAAATGGAGGCGCGTGCGGGCTTTATTTATTTTTTATACTTGTCGTCTATACTTATTAACTTATTAGTCACTTGGTCACCACCGGTCTATCCCTCCTGCCCATAGCTATACCCGTTGCTGCCTGCTGGCCAGAATAAAGCGTCCGCATAGCATTTAAAATTGCGATTACCATGACCCCCACATCCGCAAAGATCGCCCACCACATACCGACTAGGCCGACCGCTCCCAGCACCAGACAGGCCACTTTTACCGTCAGGGCAAAACCGATATTTTGGTAGACAATACGCAGACACCGCCGCGCGATCTGAATGGCAGTAATGATTTTAGTTGGATCATCATCTACTAGCACCACATCCGCAGCGGCTAATGCAGCATCGGAGCCCAGCGCCCCCATAGCAATACCCACGTCTGCCCGCGCCAGCACCGGCGCGTCGTTAATGCCATCACCAACAAAGCCCAGTGTTGCTTTAGTCGAGCACGCACGCAACCACTGCATCAACTCTTCCACTTTAGCCACTTTTCCGTCCGGCAGTAGCTCGGCATAGATTTCATCAACCTGCAATCTAGCTCCCACCTGAGTTGCTACCGATTGTTGATCGCCAGTCAGCATAATAATGCGCTCTATGCCTATCTGCTTTAGTGCGGCAATTGCCGGCTGCGAAGAGGGTTTTAGCTGATCAGCAATCACTAGATGGCCCATATACTGTCTATCAATAGCTATATGAACAATGGTTCCCACGCTATGGCAGTCGATATACGCTACCTGCAGCTGCTGCATCAGTTTGGCATTGCCCACCGCCACCATTTGGCCATCTACCTGAGCGATTACGCCGTTGCCGCTGTACTCCTGAATTGCAGAAACTCGTGTGCGGTCAACAGGATGACCATAAGCTCGCAACAGACTTTTACTGATCGGATGCGAGGAAGCACTCTCCACTAGTACCGCGTACTCAATTAATTTCGCGTGCTCCATCGGAGTATGATGGATGGCGTTAACCGTAAAGACGCCATGGGTCAGTGTGCCGGTCTTATCAAACGCCAACATTTTAAGTTGGGCCAGGGCTTCGAGGTAATTAGCTCCCTTAACTAAGATACCCGCTCGGCTAGCCCCACCGAGACCAGCAAAAAAAGTTAAGGGAATGCTGATTACTAGCGCGCAGGGACAGCTGATCACCAGGAAAGTAAGGGCGCGATAGCACCAAGTACTCCAGGCCGGGGTAAAATCTAGGAGTGCTGCGCCTACTAACGGCGGCAGCAGCGCTAGTACTAGGGCAACGCCGCAGACAACCGGGGTATAGATTTTAGCTAATTTGGTAATTAATGCTTCTGTACGCGCCTTACGCGCACTAGCATGTTCCACCAGCGCTAAAATCTTAGCCGCCGTGGATTCACCAAACCGTTTGGTGGTCTGCAAATGGAGCGCGCCAGTCAGATTGATGCAACCGCTCAGCACCTCGTCGCCGCAAGCAACATGGCGAGGTAGACTCTCACCAGTCAGAGCGGCGGTATTTAGATTGGATTCACCCTGCACAATTACACCATCTAAGGGAATTTTTTCTCCAGGTTGCACCATAATTATACTGCCGATCTCCACTCGATCAAGGTCGACCGTTACTAGCTGCCCTGCCTGCTCTAGGTGGGCATAATCGGGACGTAAGTCCATGATGGCATGGATATTGCGGCGACTTTTCTCCACCGCACAGTCCTGAAACAGCTCGCCAATCTGATAAAGCAGCAGCACCGCGATCGCTTCGTTATAATCGCCACTATGCGTTTTAATGGTCAGCACAAACGCCCCCATCGTCGCTGCCGCCATCAGTAAGTTTTCATCAAACAACTGCCAGTGCAGCAGCTCTTGGATCGCTTTACCTAGGATATCATAGCCAATGACTAAATAGATTATTAAATACCAGACTAAATGCATAGCACCGGTTAACGGCAGGTAATGCGCCGCAATCAACAGTATGGTCGCTAGGATGATACGTAAGAGGAGCTGCTGCTGTAGCTTATCCATAATATCGCAATTAATTAAATTATGCTAATTATAGCATAGTAATCATTCGCGCAGGTTGCTTTGTATCTTAGTGCTAATGCCTTATCTGTTATACGTCTAACAATCCGTTTTACTTAAGCTAAACTGTATCATGTTGCGATGCATTACGTCAAACTGAAATACTGAAATACCAAGTTTTTATTGCTTGGCTACATGTCACTCTTTCTGTGCTGCTGCCGGCAATAACAGGTAAAGTAGTTTCCCTCTATTTTTATTATATAGGTATTTAATTTGATAGCCCCGGGCGGTAAAACATTGCACCAGAGTATCCCAGCCGGTAGTAGTGCTAGAAATTAGATAGAGGCGATCTGGCCATGGCTGTCCGAGCAGTTGGTTTAGATAATTTTGATATTCAGCCGTAGTGGTTTTATTGGCTTGTAATTTAATCACCTTATTATATGTGTTTTTATTAAACCGGCGATCATGTTCGCAGTAGTAGGTAAAGCCGTAGCGCGTCCAACCCCAATCATGAATCAGGGTGGGGCAGTTATATCCTGTTTGGTTAAGCCATGCCTGCGTCGCTCCACGAATATCCTCTTTGGTCCAATTAGATTTAATAGTATCCCAACCGTTATAGCAATAGGCTAGCGCGGTCGCCAGCCACAAGCCGGTTAGTAATGACAATGATTGATGCTTGACTATAGCGCTCCAGAACTGATGGCGCGCTCGCTGCGCAAGAAAATTTTCGATAATCAGTCGGGTTTCATGCAACATAATTAAAAAACTGACGATCCAGATGGGGATAAAAAAGAGATTGTAGCGACTGGCAAAACAGTGGTCATATCTAGAGGTGTAATAATTTAATTTGACTGCAAAGTAGTATAACAGCCAACAGAGCCCATTGGCCAACACCAGCGTTTTTATCCACAATTTTTTAGAGAAGAACGCGGACAGCAGAAAAGGCATGATAAACAGCAACATGACTCCATTCGTATTATACGTAAAACACCAGCCCATGACTTTGCGGACAGCCTGATAACTATCTTGCCATAGGTTGCCAGAAAGAATAACTGTATGAGCGGTGAGCATACAGCCTCCCTGCAGTTGTTTACTTATAAAAAATAGCCATAAGGGTAAGCCAGCGATAATTAGCACTATGCCATAGCCGCGTAGCAGTTGTCGCGTGGCATTTTGATCGCCGCGATATAGTACGCAAAGAAGGGCGGCGATGGAAAAAGCGGCGACTGGGAAAAGAGCACCATATTGACTATAAACAGCTACCGTCGCTGTGATCAGATAAGCGGTCAAGCGCTTGGGGGTCACCTGTTCGACTAGGTAGAGCCAGTAGTACAGTAGCCAGCCTAAGCTGGCTAATAATAGGGTGTATTCTGCTGCTTCCTGTAGGTAATAAATATACTGCCGATTACACGCTAAAAGCAGCACCGCCACGCTGGCGACGCGCCTATTTAACGCTTTAGCGATGGCTTTGTAAACGCCGGCCGCGCCCACTACACCCATCACCACGCCAAAAAAGCGGAACCACCATTCGGCCTCACTAAACTGAAGCCAAATGAATATCAGTAAGTTATATAGTGGGGGTTGATAGGTGCTGACGATACTGCGATAGAGATTAGCGGTTCCGCGCACAGGATTAGCGAAGAAATGTTTGGAGATATAGAATTCTACCGCTTCATCATACCACAACGACGCATGCGTCAGTTTATGAATCGCTATTAAAAAGAGTAGCCCAAAAGCCAACCCGGTTAGCAGCCATTGTTGCGACTCAAGTGTCTGCTTGGGGTTTTGGAGCGGATTTTGAACCTGGTTTTGTTTTTGCATCATTATTGTATTACCTGTATCATCCTTCAAGAAGTATTATTATTTTGCGTCATGACGACTGATTTGACAACTGATTTATATTGTTGTGAGAGTGTCATTAATTTTTCGAAAATCCCTCACCGCCCGCACTCCGATCTTGATGATCTTCCATAAATTAAGCGAATTCACTCCGCCCTGGCGGGGCTTAAAAGTAATCGGCAGATATTGCACCCGGAGAGCTTTTTTATGATAAATCACCGTAAGTAACACGTTAGCTAGATTAAAATCGGGCGGAATAAGTTTAATGGCGTCGGCGAGGGTGGCGGCGCTAAACAAGCGAAAAGGGGTATTGGCGTCGGTCACCGTTACGCCAAAACAAAGCCGGAGCGTGAGTTTTAATGTTTTAGTAACTATCATCCGCGCCAGCCCATCCTGCCGTCGCTGACGATGGCCGATGATTAAATCGTATCGGTCTCGCAACCGCCAAAAATGCCCAAACTCCGCCGGCTCGGTCTGGCCATCTGCATCAGTCTGAAAAATATACTCCGCCCCTTGGGCTAAAGCGTACCGGTAGCCAAACAACAGAGTAGCGCCATGGCCGCTATTAGTTTTAGTCAACGGCACCAGCTGCGGCCGGCTAGCCGCATACCGCTGCAGAATTTGATAAGTCGCATCTTGGCTACCATCATTAATCACCACCAGCCGGGCCGCCGGCCCAATTTGTTCTACCACTGGATACCACTGTTCAACCACCGCCCCAATGGTAGCTTGCTCATTATAGGCGGGTATGACTAGATATAATTTTTTATCCACCGCTTACGCTCCCCCATGTTGCCCTTGTTTAAAAGGTATACTTTTTGGTTAGCGACCGGCGAAGTTAAAACATGCTAAAAAATGGGGTTTTTGGTTGCAAAAAGGTGTAATATGGTGTTACGATAGTATAAATAGAAAGGGAGAGAAAAGTTACAAAAAAGTATACTTTTTTGTAACGCTGTTGTTTACAACGGCTGATTTAGCCATACACAACAATCCAATTGAAACATTTCACGGATAACGGCTATGTAGCTAGCCATCTGTACTACCAACATGGTGGGCGCTTAATCCGTTAAACGCTGAAACAAGAACAAACCATCTCTAAAGGTTAGTACGAAAACACGAAATCGCTGTCCACCTGTCATTTTGCCATCTTGACGCTGACCTAAAATTGTTTACCATTGTAGTTAGTAGTCGTGCATATTATGCGCTAGCGCATTTAGACAATTTGGTATATATGGAACACAAAAAATTGAACAATTAGCTAACTAAACGAGGACTATTACTGTTATGATAATAGGTCTAATTTTTTGCGCCATCGGTTATCTGATGGGCTCATTCTCTAGCGCCATTATAGTGGCAAGGATTTTTAATCTACCAGACCCTCGCTTAGCCGGCTCCGGCAACCCAGGCGCCACTAATATGCTACGTCTCTCCGGTAAGTTGCCCGCGCTACTGGTGTTATTTGGCGATCTACTTAAGGGGGCAATTCCTATTTTACTGGCACATATCGCGCTGTTTGGCTATTTTGGCCTAGCCATGATTGGTTTATCTGCCTTTTTAGGTCATCTCTTCCCGATCTACTTCCAATTTCGCGGTGGCAAGGGAGTGGCTACCATGCTAGGCGTTTACTTGGCGCTTTTTCCACCGCTAGTAGCGGTAATGGTGATAGTCTGGTTACTGATCGCTATCGTCACCCGTTACGCCTCGCTGGCTTCGATCGCAGCAGCGCTCCTCGGCGTCATCGGCGTCTGCTTATTTTACACTTCTGCTGCCATCCCCATGCTGTTGCTGACCGGTATTTTAATTTGGCGACATCGGGATAACCTGAATCGACTGCGTTTAGGCACCGAAAATAAAATTGAGCTTACACTATAAATTGGCCATTAATAGCTATTAACATATCACCTAACGGTCAACAATTTATTAAGCAATTATGATTACAGAATTATAATTACCGCAATATAGCAATGGAGTAATGCGATGGAAGAACAAAACCACAACCCCACCCAAAATAGTAACAATTCTAATATCAATAAACCTACGTCATCCAGCTTCTCCTTTTTTAAGCATAAACAGCATGCAACCAAGTTAACTGCCACACCTACCAACCAGCCACCCGCTAAATCAACTAAAACCAAAAAGAAAAAACTTAACAAGTGGTTTAATTTTAAATCCTGGATTGACGCTGATGGACTACGCACCTCATATTCCTCTTTAGAAAACATTGTGATTGGCTGCAAACGTATTTTGCTGGGTCAAAATTCTTTGACAAGCGGTGCTAATGCAGCGCCAGCCTACCCCAGTTTTGACGCGATGATGCAGACTATAGGGACAAGCGCAGAGGAGATAGCGCGCTACCAAACTTGGTTCAAACGCTCTAGCTGGTTCTATCTAGTAATGAGTTTACTCACTGGTCTGTACGTCATTTATTTATGGCGGCAAGCGGGCTGGATCCTAGGGCTACTAAGCACTAGTTTTACGCTTTTTCTAGCCACTATGGCCTGCCGCGAGCGTAAACACTATTATCAATTAGCCAACCGTTTGATCTCCTGCAGCATGAAAGATTGGTTGGCCGCTTTACTACGCGGCCAGGGCTAAATGCCAACAGATAACTGCAAACCGCCAGCGGGCAACTAGCATTGACGGCGCTTGCCGTTTTAACGCGAGATATTAAATGCTCGGGGCGCGTTACAAAGTAGGGTATGCCGCTGGCATTGGATATAATTGAGCGCAAAATTATAACAATTCTTAGTAATAGGATGGTACTTTTGTTGTCGCCAATGCTGAATAAAAGCGCTATCTGGCCGTAGCATACTCGGGTCGGTAATCGCTATCGGACGCGAAAATTTATACTGCGCCAAATTGAATTTCGGGTCATCATGAAACTGCACTCCCTTACCTGACCCAAAGAAACCAATATTGTGCAGCCGATGATCTTGAATATAAAACAGTTGGATGTGCCGCATCTGAGTTGAACGCGTAGCTGGCATTTCCCGTTGCCCAATCACCACATGATGAGTATCCCCAATTAACTGCATCAATTGCTGCTCATTCTGGATCTGATGTGGGCAAGCGTTCTGGCTATTAGTGCGATGTTCTAACGGCACCGGTACGCAGGCTCCAGCCGTCCATTTATACCAATAACCTAAGGCATGGCTTAAACAGTTAAATTCTAGTTGCAACGTTTTATCTTTAACCCCTACAATACTCTGTTGATAAAGCTGATTCAGCTGCTGTTGGCAGCGCGCAATCGCCGTACAGAGTGCTTCGCTCGAGAGTTTATTACGTGTAGCGATCAGCTCTTGTACATGATCATATTCCGGTGCTAGCATCTGTTGAGTCTGGCTGGACAGTAGTTGCCAACAGCGCTGCACATTATTAATCACCTGATCCTCTGACATTAAATAAACCGCGTTGCCATTAATCGAACTCATAAAATTATAGACCTTATTGCCGGTCGCCTCTACCCAGGAGGAAGCGTGTGGCTCCTCCACCAGCCATAAACCGGGCCAGTACACCCCGTCTTGCAACGCCGCCTGCCCCTTGCGTCGGTTAAAATGAAAGAACTGAGCATACGGGCTATTCGCCTCCCGACCCCCGTTATGGCGCTCATTAAGATAGGCCACCATTAGATCATAGCTGTTTAGCGTAGCCTTCTGGGTAGCTGTAGTAGCTAGAGGTTGACTATTAAAAGCGGTAGCCGGCCAGCGGTTGCCGTCTAAAGTATTAAACGCCTGCTCCAATTTACTTAGTTCCGCAGAAAGCTGATCGCCGCTCTCTGCCCCTGCTGCCAGGGTTTCAAACTGGGTAGCCCACTGTTCCCAATGCACCTGCTGACTACGCTCAGTGGCCAAACTCTGCAAAGTTTGTGCAGTGTGCTGCAGATTATGCGCGATACTTTGGGCCGCACTCTGTGCGGTTCTGACCGTTTGCACCGAAGACAGGTCATTTACCTCTAGCGCCGCCGGTGATCGGTGAGTTACTACATCTACCCGCGGCTGAGGTAGATGACGAGCGTTGATGGGCAACAGAATTTTGCTTTTGTCCGCTAACACCCCACCTCGTGCCAATCCCGGATTAAGCGTCTCTAAACAGTCTACCGGCAGATCGTATTGCGCTGCGATATCCATTAAAGTTTCCCCGGGTTGCACGATATGCGGAGTCTTACGGATCATGGGCGGCAGCGTTCCCGCCTGGGTACTAGCCACCGTGGCAGCTGACGGCTGACCTGATGCACTATTGGCAACATAATAGAATGGCTGATCAGTATCCGACTGTTCGTTAATCGGCAGCTCCTGCCCTGCGCCCTGACGCTGCTGCAGCTGCGCTTGTTCCTGTTGAGCTAGCTGCTGCAACTGCTGCCACTCATCAAACTCTCCGCTCTGCAATTGACCGCTCACAACACGCTGATATTTATTCCACTCAGCCTTCTGTTCAATAGTCTCTTTAACGTTCTGGATCGCTTCCATGGTTATCGGGGTTAAGACGTCGGCTAGGTCATTATCCAGTTTTTGATCAGCTAAATGTCTTAAATTATTAGCTTTATTAATCCAGTCCTCTCGCAGATGGGCGACAGTTGGGTGCTGCACCACCAACGCACGATAAGCTTGACAACTATCGGTTAAATTCACCAGTTTTAGCTGAGGCGACTGCGCACCCGTGCTATGAGTACTGTTAGTCTGCATGAAATTATCTACCGTGCTGTTAGCCTGGCCATACGCGCTACTAGTTTGATTATTATCGTTATTGCCTGCCGGCGGTAACGTGCCTACAAATTGACTACAATTCCAGCTAGGCAGATTATCCCAATCGTCTACCCGCGTGGCATTTAAACTGATAGCCTGCCCTTGCGCCAGGGTCTGGCGGACATAGCTTTGAAACAGCGCCCGATGACCCCAACTCTGTTTATTTACCTTTCGAATTTCCGCAGTGATATCATTTTCTAAACGCCCTAGCAGTTTATTGCAATCCACCACATCGGTGATAATTCTGCTGATGCTAATGGCGCCGGTAACAAATGAGCCAAAAGCACTATCACTAGCTAGCTGGCCGGCCACCGATAGCGCCCGATCGAGATTGCTATCTAGCCCAAAGCGATAATTAGCCAGATGCTGATTAACCCCGTAATTTAACTGATTAGTTAGCTGATGACTTTTGCCGTTGAGCTCATCAGTCAACACTATGCGGCCCAGCAGATCATGCTGTCGCTGTACCAAAGCGCTAATCCGCCGTCTAGCCCGTTCCTGCAGATCGTTAGCAAAGGAAGCGCTGGAAATAAATTGGCTGAGCGCTAGATGCGCCGCCGATCCTACCGCGGTCTGCAGCCCTGCTAGCCCCAGTGCTTTCAAAAAGGATCCGCCATGCAACTGATTTAATTTGGCCATTTTATCATGGACATTCAGGATTTTCACCGCGTCCAAAAAGCAGGCGAAAGCGGACACCCCGACCGAGATAGCGACTTCGATCATATTAGTTTGCATCATCTGACCTAACTCCAATGGTAATTGGTAGTGCCAAGCCATAATGGAACGAATCATCCCGGATAAACCACTACTGATTAAATTATAACCTAACACGCTGCCCAATAAGCCACCACTACAGACGTTGATCGCGGCACCGATCACGCTAATGGCTAAATTAAATAGACTGGACACCAGATAATTAAGCCAATGCGGTTTAGAAAGAGTAATCACATGCAGTTTAAACATGGTGAAACCATATTCCTGGGCCTGCTGCAAAATTAGCTGAGAGCTATCAAATGGATGAATCGACGCATTCTTAGGTGCGGAGTAATTGTGCGTGTTCGCCGCCCCAGACCCCTGCGACCAACCCCCGAGCGTCTGATTATAAGCTTGGGTAATATTCATCCGGGTTAATAATTCATTAGGTAGGATACGGTCCTCCAGTAGCAGCATTTTATCGTCGGTTTTAATTACCGTTTCTATGGTCTTAATATCCTCCTCTAACACCTGCGCTACCTGATGATAAAACTCAATCTTGGCTACATCATATAAAATCTGGTCATCATCCGGTTTAGCCCCGTTCATGAGCGCAAAATTAACATCCGCTAGCAGGCGGTGGTGCAAATCGCCAGCCACCAGATTTTTAGTTTCCACTAGGTCGGTTAGATACTGTTGCAAAAAAGGTAGAGTTTGGCTTTTCTGCTCGATATTACGCACCCGTGCCACCCGGGGTTGTACGCGCAAATTAGCGCGTAAATAATGGGAAAACCAGAAACTATTAGTATAGGCACTTCCTACTATGGTGGCGATATTACAGAGCTCAATACAATGTTCAAAACTGTCGGACTCTTTATACTGACTGGTCATCGGCGAACGCTCGGTCACGCTCTTTAAGAGGTAACCAGGATTGCGATAAAATCCTTTGTTGGCCAAGCGCTGCTGCACTGCCGTTTTAAATTGGGCAAAATCCGAGGTTAGCCGCTGCTGAATCTGACTGATATTAAGGTGGCGACTAGGCGTTGGTTGCGCAGCGGTCCACTGCTGGGCACCGGCGCGATTCAGATCGACCAAATAATGCAACCCATGGAACCAGACCCCCCAATCTTCCTCTAATTGATTGGAAAGCAGCCGACTATCCCACAACTGAGGTAGATCCTTACGCCATTTACGATAAAGATACGCCAGCCCAGCTAGCTGCATTAACTGTTGCAGTCGGGTTAACGAAATCTGTGCCAGATCAGGTTGAGCCGATGAGCTATTCTGGTCCGCGAAGCGACTAGCCACCAACGCCGCGCTACATTTATGCAGTAACAACCAGAGTAAATAATAATCAATTTGATGATTCTGGGCATACAGATACTGCGGTACCTGTAAATGCCAATAAGTGGTCCGCCGCTGCGGCTTCTTGGCAAAATTAGTTTTAACTTTAGCAATAGCCCGTTGATGACGCGGGGCCTGCGGTTCCCAGAAATGTTCCACCAGAAAGCGTAGTGTCTGCTGAGTGTTAAAACTTAGCCGCTCAAATTTAGGTTGGGGACAAGAGAGCTCTTTAGTTAAGGCGTGGACGGCAGAAGGCTCTAGCAGCGCCAAGCGCTGAGTAACATCCTTGGCTACCCACTGCAATTGATTCTGCGCCTTATTGTAAGTCCCTAGCCAGATCTGCTGACCAGACGACAGCCAACAATGCACCAGCTGACTACTAGGTTGTGACGGCTGTGCTTTAATTTGTTCAGGCTGCGGCGGTACAAAATGACACTCTAACTGAATAGCCCGTTGACTACCACTCAGTAGCTGCTCGCGAAAAGCTACAAATTGATCAAACAGTGCAGCCTGCAAGCGATAATTAGGCGCCTCCTGCTCTAGTTGCCAGCGCATCTTACGGCGTTCCAGCTGTTCGCGTTTGGTAATCAGCTGCTGATAGAGTTGCTCGGTATCCTGGTCCTGGTGGTCTATTTGTAACTGCAACGGCTGCTGCGGTGACTGTGGTGACTGCTGTGGCTGCGTATTAGACTGGTCAGTCGTCTCTAGATTCTCAAGTCCAAGCGCCGCCCGACTTAGAATCAGCTGTGCCGAACCAGGATTCCCCTGTCGCCCTGAGCGTCCAAAAGCCTGCTGTTCCACTCGCAAACTCTCCGAAAATGTGGTTTTAATCACATGCAAACCGCCCCGTGCCAGCACCGCCGGACTTAATTTAATATCCGCACCCCGACCCGCTAAATTGGTAGCGATGATCACATCTCCGGAATGAAAACGGCGCTCCAGTGGCATAGTGGTTTTATTCCCACTATCCACATACATAAAGAGCTGTTCGGGTGGAAAACTGGGTAAACCTAGTGCCTGCAACTGGGGCTGCAATAGCAACATCTCGATCTCCCGCGCCTCTTTAATCGAATCACAGATCACCAGCACCGCTCGGCCCTTCCCTAGCGCATAAGTATGTACCTCCTGTACAATCCGCTGCTGCTGCGCACTACGATTAGGGGTCATAATGGGCGAATAATCGACTCGCCGACTAGTAGCAAACGAGGGGATACGTAGCACGGTGACATTATGCAATTTACCTAGCATTTCTACATGGGTCTTACCACCTAGCGTACCGCTAAATCCATAAAAATGCTCATAACTACTAAAATAATCAAGAGAGGGCTGAAAAACCGATAAAATATGTTCCGATTTAAGCGCCAGCCCTTCGCGAAACTCAATAAAAGCGTGCAGCCCATTACCCCACTGTAACATCGGCATGGTCACCCCGGTAGGCCCATCCACCGGCAGCGCTTGCCGAAAACTTTTACCGGACTGGCCACTGCTATACTCCTGCACGATATAATGCACATCTTTTTGATAACCAAAGGAAGCCACCAGACTATCCGCCCAATAATAGCGTTCGGCGATGGCAAAAGCTAAAATCGGATCCGGCAACAGCACCGGCATCTGATCGTGGGGTTGTCCGGGCAGCAACAGATATTTCTCGAGATAATTGGGCAACAACTCTTGCCGAATAAAATCGCCGCAGTGATCGGCTAATTTCAATTGCTGAGGCTGGGTGCCATTAGCCATAGTACCGCGCCTAATACTTTCATTGGTAGACGGCTGGGTCGCCTGCGCCAAACGGGTTAAATTAAGCAGGGCCTGCTGCCATTGCTGCAAATTTTCCGCGCGGGCCGCCTCTGCCTCATCACGATTATAACTAGTCTGCGTATAATTATTGGCATGATGATTATTATGATGATGAGTGTGATTAGATCGCTCCGCGGACGGCGCTTTGGCGTGGGCCTGCAAATACTCCAGCGAGCGCAGATAACATCCCTCCTCCGCGCGCTGTTCTAGGAGCGAAGCGTAATTACGCCCGGTACCATACATAATCACAAAGACCGAATCCAACTGCTCAAAACCAGGCACCGAACGCCCTAAAATAGTCATTAAATTAGCTTTATCAATAGTCGGATCATCCACCTCATCCAGAACTAAGGTGTCAGCCCGCCCACGCGTGCCTTTAATAGCGCCATACATCCGATGCATCAACTCATCGCCGATAAACCGGCTGGTCTCGCCGTAAACCATCTCTCCCAGATAAGCGGTTTTCTGCTCCTGATCATTAAACGTTTCTTGGGTATTATCCCCCGCTAGCCAGCCAAAATGCTGATAAAATTGACTAAATTCGACGGCGTCGCGTTGCGACAATTCGCTTGAACTAGTAGCAATATCCACCGCCTCGCCCGTTTCTAATCGATGCATGGCAGCAAAAAGGGCGATAATAATTGATTTACCCTCCCCAGTCGCCACCTCGGAAAAGAGGCCGCCGGGATAAAAATGGGGTAGATAAGCGGCTAACAGCTGATTGGCACGGGGATAAAACCCCTTTAGATCATGCATCGCCTGCGCTACTACCGCCAGTAGTTCCGCCTGGTCTAAGGACACCTGCGCGCTAGCTGCCTGCTGCCAGGTGTAATAATCATTATCCAGGGTAAGAAAACGTTGTAGCAGTTCGCGATTCTGCGTCGACTCACTAAAATAAGCTTTAACCTCATCCGGGTCCAACAGGTTGGCCACTCGCCACTGCGCCAGCGGTTTACACACCCCCTGCAATCGCGGTAGCAGTCCCCATTGAAAAGCCAGTTGGTACAGTTCGGTTGAGGCGATTTTAGTGTTAAAACTCTCCTGCAATAGTTGCCATTGCGCCCATTCTACCGGCCAGGTTTTAGTTTGGCACTGATGTTTTTTGCCCCCGTTAACCGGCGCGGTAGTATTATTCGCCTTATTTATATTATTAATGGAATCATTGATAATAAATTCCCCTTGCGCTTCGATAGTTGAGCCGGTTTTAGCGCCAGGCTGAGCTGTAGTCGCCTGCTGCTTAGTTGTCGACGTAGCTGTCGCCTTGGGCGTTTTGTTGCCTTTGTGAGTTACCGTAACACATCCTGCGGCGGTGGTTAAATAGATATGTTCCGCATCCCGTCGCAGCTGCAGTTGATCAGCAACATCGGTGGCGGTGGCACTATTACATTGCTGCTCCAACCACACCACCGGATAATGGCCAGCTAGCCAATCGGTACGTAACTGCAAACTGCGCTGATAATCCTGTTTAAACTGGGTTAAATGAGGTTTTAACTCTACCCGCTGCCCTGGATTAAGAATTAGCATCTCTTCAATAATTTGATCCAGATCCTTTTCGACACTGGGTATTTTACCTTGCACCAGCTGTTCTAATTCGCATAGCAACTCCTGCAACGATAAACTGTGCAGCAACGTGCTTAATTTTTCACTCCAAACGTTAACTGCGCTAGGCGTGAGAATTTCGCTATAATGTAATAACATATCTAACACCGCTAGTAATTGCTGCCCATGCTGATAGCTGGTGGCGATCTCCTCCCGTCCAAAGAGCCCCAGCAGCTGCCATGGCTGCCATACCCCCTGCTCCCACAATGCATCCAGCCGCTCGGCGATTAACGGCGTTAAGGTGGCAAGAGCACTGGCCTGCTCTGCGGTCTCCTGAGGTTTTGCCTCAATATTAGCGGCCGGTTGCGACGATTGAGCCGATTGTGCAGGTTGTGTCGGTTGTGCCGCTTGTTGCTGCCAAGTTTGTAAACGTAGCGCCAAGAGCTGCCGCGCTAAATTATTGGTTCCCTGAAATTGTAACCGCTGATAAGCCTGGCGCATAGCCAGATCGACCGGCAGATCAAAATGCTCTAGTTGGGTCATGAACGCAGCCAACTGTGTTAGATCTGTAAAATGTAACGCCTGTACCCAGTTTGTAAATGCGCGATCGAGCGCTTGTTCCGTGTTATCAGTATGCCCGGCAGAGTTCTCATCGTAATCCGCCTCAACAGTAGCTAACCCCAGCCAGTGTTGGTAGGCGTAGCGCCACTGTTGCCACTGTGCTCGCGACATAAAAAGATCCCCAATACAAACGGCATCGAGAACTCTATCCTGCAATAGTTCTTCCGCTCGATGACCCAAAACCGTTTTGACTGTATCAATAATAGCATTGAGATCAAGCGGCGGCTGACTATTATTATCCCGTTGCGCCGCATGTTTATATTTATCTTTATAGGCAGCTAACTGCTGCAACCAGCTACTTAGCCAAGTCCGATTATGAGTTTGACAGAGCTTAGCGTAAAAATTAGTCAGCAGCCGCTGTTGCCGCACGGGATCTAATTGATCCGACCAGCCTTGCAACAGTTGTTCCAACGACATTACATTAGTAATCGGTTGATCGCCATCTAACCACCGGCTCATCTGCTCAGCCCAGCTTAATTCGGTTAGCTGTTTATGAGTTAAAGAAGCCAGACTAAGCAGCCGTCGCGCCACTAGCCGTTGATCGGGCGACAATTTAAACCAATTAGCCAAAATCTGATCCACCCAAGCAGTTTGATAGCTAAAGAGCTCGGTAAAAGCAAAATTATGGGTAACAAAATCGCGCTCACTAAACCACGCCGTTAAAAGATCTAACAGCTGGCGCACGCTAATAGCATCATCTGGCGATTCTGTGTACTCAGGCGTTGTGGCTGCCTGTTGATATGCTGACTCTTTGTTATTTGATAGCTGCACTAATTGATCCAAATAAGTGATTGGAAACGGCTGGTGATGGGTAATCAGTTGATCCAAGAGATACGCTTTCTGCTTCGCGTGCTGCGGCAGGGTAAACAACGTCTCGGTCAGGGTAGACCACTGCGCTAGCGAAAGATCCTGCACCATCAACCCATAGACCGCTAAATTTAAATATTGCGCGGGATTGCTTTTGGTAAGCGTAATAATCTCCGACCGCCAATTCAGATAATCCTGCTTAAATTGCGCCCAAGGCTCAGCTAAATAGTAGTGCTGAAAAGGCAGAAATTCACCGTAGTTGGTATCATTGACACTACTTAGCTCCGGCATTGGAATTGATGCAGGCTGTGTTGCGGCAGACCGTTCTGTGCCGGTCGGTGTGAATGTATTAGTTTGCTCAGTTAGTGCGATTAAATTCGTCGCGTCCAGGGGTGACTGCCCCGCGTGAGCATTGGTTGCAGCAGCAGTATGCAGCTGCGCCGGTAGCTCCAGTAGCTGTGGGCTATTCGGCTGAAAATTAGGACTGGTTTGTGGATTCTTCTGATGCATAGGCTGCATACTAGCCTGCTGACTGGTTTGCGCACCGGCCTGTGCATTAGTTTGTGGACTAGTGGATGTCCCAGTCTGCCGCCGTTGTTGCCACTTGGCTAGCCGCAGCAGTTCCTGATAAAAGGGTTGTTTATGGATAAAAATCCGTTCTGCCTGGGCTTTATTAGACGCTGAGCAACGATCTGGATGAAATTGAAAGACAAACTCCCGCCACTGCTGCTGTAGCTGTTCAACACTCAGATCGGACGCCAAACCCAGTTGATCCAGTAGCCATTGCCGATACTGCTGTAGCTCCATCTGGCTCCAAGTAGCAAAATCCTGTTGCTGCAACCAGTCAAAATGTTCACGATACCAATCGCTCTCCCGCTTTAAATAACCCTGTCCATCCGGTAGTGCCTGATCCTCCTGACCCAGTCGGGTTTTAGTATAAATACGGGGATCCACCAGTTCAGTCGACCCTTTAGGTTGCTGCGCATATTTAAACAGGGTGCGTTGCTGGGTGGTCTGAGTGGTGACAATAATATCTGGATCCCGTCGCACCGCCGTCCCCAGATGACGCAGCGCCAAGCTATCCTGCTGATGCGCACCACCCCGCCGCAGATCCGCCCGTAGTTTCAGTCCGATATTAAGACTGCTACCCCGCTGTCGATCATGTCGACCGCCTATAAACCAGGTTAGTTGGCTTGGTAGACCACCCAGCTGCAGAGAGTGTTGATACTCAAGATCCGCCATGCCACCTTTAACACCGCCCCCAAAATAGTAACCGCCTAGATAGAGACTCCAGCGCTCATTAAGCGCCCAACCCACCCGTAGATCAGCGCCCGCTTGTGCTCGTAGTCGACGCTGCACCGCTATTAGTTCATTCCCCTGCCAGTACACCCGCTCGCGCCAGGTGATCTGCTTTTGTCCAATCGGTTGATAAAAATTAGCGCCCAGCCACCAGTTGGCATAACCACCCTCCAAACCAAAAGTCAACTGGCTAAAACAGCCATGCTCTAGCCGCCGACGATCCCAAGCCACAAACCCGCCTAGCATGCCTTGCTCGCCCACCGGCTGACGATAACCAAAATGTAAATTGCCTTCAAACGAACTCCCAATCCGATCAAAAATCCGGGGGTTAACAAAAAACAGCGCGCCACCAGTTAAATGAAAGGGTATAAACAGATTATAGAGCGCCGCGGCATCGCAGTTGCGTCCCAGTTCCGCTAAGCCAGCCAGTTCAATAAAAGCTGGATGTTGGTACTGGTACTGATGCCGCTGCTCGACGTGTGAGGTCTGGAGCTGGGTTGATAGTGGTAATTGAAGCGGTACAAACCTATACTGATTCCGTTGGGCACCAGTAGCTGCCTGCGGCGCAGTGATCCGGTGCTGTTTATTCTTGCCATGTGGCTGGCTACTTTGATTATTACCCCTATCATTAATGCGATTATTATTAATATGATTATCCGCATCCGCTTGATTAGCCTGCGCTGCTGGCAGTGTAACCGCCATCCAGGTAGGTAATAACCATAAATTAAGCCAGTTGAATAATGACCATAAAACTACGCCACGACGGTATTTTTCGACGATTTTCATAACTTATTGTGTTGCACCAAGCCTCTCATCCACCTATTTTGTGTAATTAAAAAATACAAGTTAAGACTAGCTTAGTCTGCTGCTAGCTCAGAAATAGCGTATAAAGCGCTCCGCAACAAAATCCTCTGGGGCATATTACCTATCTCAACTTTCGCAACACCGCCGCAACGCCGCAACAATTACACTGATGAGCCGATGGACAGATGGATTAAGTTTTTACTTTTGGTGCGGATTATTATATTGTTAATTGATAACCGAGCCGCGGCCGCAGAATATAAATGATGCCGATGCAGCAAAATAGATAAATTAGATAAAATTTATATAAAGATAATAAGCAAAGCAAAACTGCTATGAAAGAAAAGATTTACCAACCCCAACAACTAGAAACCAAATGGTATCAATTTTGGGAAACCCAGGGGTTATTTAAATTCAATTCCAATGGGCAGGGCGAAACCTATTCGCTGGTAGTGCCACCCCCTAACGTGACCGGCAGTTTACATCTTGGACACGCTTTTCAACTGAGCATTATGGATGCGCTAGCCCGTTATCATCGTATGTGCGGCAAGCGAGTACTGTGGCAACTAGGGGTGGATCACGCCGGCATTGCTACTCAGCTAGTGGCTGAAAATTGGCTGAAAAAGCAGCAGATTGATCGTAAGCAGCTGACCCGGGAGCAGTTCTTGCAAAAGGTTTGGGAGTGGAAGGAGTATTCAGGAGGGCAGATTACCGCCCAGCAGCGCCGCTTAGGCATCTCCGGGGATTGGCAGCGCGCCCGTTTTACCCTGGACGCTGGATTTAACCGGGCGGTGATCGATGTATTTGTGCGTTTATATGATGAAGGATTAATTTATCGGGGTAAACGGTTGGTCAATTGGGATCCCAAACTGCAGACCGCGGTCTCCGATTTAGAAGTAGTCAATCAAGAAGAACAGGGCCGGCTCTGGTATCTGCGCTATCCGCTAGTGGAGGTTAATGGCGATGATAATGGCAACGACGACCATCTCAATGGTGACGATCACTCCCTCCTGGTAGCCACCACCCGCCCCGAAACTCTCTTTGGTGACGTAGCGGTAGCGGTACACCCCCAAGACCCCCGTTATCAGCAGTTAATCGGCAAGCAGTTGCGGCTGCCGCTAACCGATCGCACCATTCCGATTATCGCGGATGAGTATGTGGATCGCGAATTTGGCAGCGGTTGCGTGAAAATTACTCCCGCACACGATTTTAACGACTACCAGGTGGGCCAGCGCCACAAGTTGCCACTAATCAATATTCTGACACCGGATGGGCACTTAAACAATAACCCGGCGGTACCACCTCCTTGGCAGGGACTAACCACCACTAAAGCGCGGGAGGCGGTGCTGCAAGCACTGGCCGATGGTGGTTTTTTAGTTAAGCAAGAGCCACATACCATAAAGGTACCACATGGTGATCGCAGCGGTGCAGTGATTGAGCCCTATTTAACTGATCAATGGTTTATGGCCACTGACCAGCTGGCGCAGCAGGCGCGAGTAGCGGTACAGCATGGACGTACTCGTTTGATGCCTAACTCCTGGGAGAAATCCTATTTTCAATGGCTAGACAATATTCAAGATTGGTGTATCAGCCGCCAGCTCTGGTGGGGGCATCGAATTCCAGCTTGGTATGATGCAGCGGGTCACTGCTATGTGGCGCCAGATGAATCGCAAGTCCGCAGCAAATATCAGCTGCCTGATAGCGTAGCACTACACCAGGATGAAGACGTGTTAGATACCTGGTTTTCCTCCGCCCTCTGGCCGATGGTGACGCTGGGCTGGCCGGACCAGTTGCAGGAATTCCAACAATTATACCCTACTGCGGTACTAGTCACCGCGTTTGATATTATCTTTTTCTGGGTAGCGCGCATGATGATGATGGGACTGCATTTTACTGGACAAGTGCCGTTTAAAGATGTTTATATTACCGGTTTAATTCGCGACAGCCGGGGGCAAAAAATGTCCAAATCCAAAGGCAACGTCTTAGACCCAATTGATCTAATTGATGGTATCACTTTAGAACAGTTGATCGCCAAACGCACTAACCATCTGATGCAAGAGTCCAAAGCCAGCGCCATCGAGCAGCAGACCCGCGCGGAGTTCCCTCAGGGTATTCAGGGCTGGGGCGCGGATGCACTGCGCTTTACCCTCTGCGCCCAAGCCAGTATGAGCCGAGATATTAATTTTGACATCGCCCGCCTAGCTGGCTATCGCAATTTTGGCACCAAATTGTGGAACGCTACCCGTTTCGTGCTGATGCAACTAGAGCGCACTGAGATAGCGCCAGAAAGCTGGCGCCAGCAGCAGGAACCGAACTACAATACAGCCAAACTAACTAAAAACGCCAGTATGATAATTAGTTGGATGTGGAGCCAACTGCAACAGAGCATCGCCAAAATTCATCAGTATTTTGCTTTGTATCGTTTCGATCTGCTTGCTCAGGAGCTGTATGATCTAATTTGGTACCGTTTTTGCGATTGGCACTTAGAACTAAATAAAATTGCTCTAAAGCATGCTGAAGCCGATGAACCACAGCGCCAAATCCTGCTACAACAGCTGATGGCTATCCTAGAACAGCTATTAGTATTGCTGCATCCGCTGATGCCCTTTGTCACCGAAGAACTATGGCAGCAACTACAAGCGTGGCTACCGCGCCCGGAAATTAGTATTATGGTACGCGCTTATCCACAGTTCGATGAGCGGCGGATTGACCTGGCGGCAGAACAGCAGGTCGCCTGGTTGCAACAGCTAGTGCTGGCGATACGTAATGTCCGTGGCGAACTAAAAATAGATAGCCATCAACCGCTTACCATGCGGATTAAACAAGCCAGTGCGCAAGATCGGCAGTATTTAACCGCTTGGGAGCTGTATTTAAAGCAACTGGCGCAGGTTAACTGGATACCGAAGCCAGATTCCGATGACAAAACACCTCTCGCCTCGGCTTCGACTCTAGTTTGTGGTAGCCTCGAACTGGAGCTTGCACTTAGTCCACAGGATCGTGCTAAAGAACAGGAGCGGCTGGCTAAGGAGATAACCAAATTAACCCAGCAGATTACTCAGCTAGAGACTAAGCTAGCTAATCTGCAATATTGTCAACGCGCGCCGCAACAGGTGGTGCAAGCGGATCGTGATCGACTGGCGGTAGCCACCCAAAAGCTGGCTACCCTGCGTAGCGCGATGACGCCGGGCTGATTGTTCATATCATTAAACTCATTGCAATTGTTCATTACGCTTATGAAAACTGTTGTCATCCAAAACGGCCGAATCGAGAAATTAAGTCATGAGGGACGCGGTATCGCGCGTTATCAAAACAAAGTAGTTTTCGTGGAGGGAGCGCTCCCGGGCGAGGAGGTCAGTTGGCAGCTCCTAAAACGCAAAAGCAATCTGGATCTAGCCAAAGTCTGCACCATCCAGCAGCTGTCGCCAGAACGCCAGTCACATTTTTGTCCCCATTACGCCGAGTGTGGCGGTTGTTCGCTGCAGCATTTAAACAGCGCGGCGCAAGTGCGGTTTAAACAGGGCGTGGTGGATGAGTTATGCAATCATTACCTGCATGAAAATGTAAATTGTCAACCGTTAGAAGCAGCGGACTGTCCATTAGACAGGTCAGCGACCGACTCCGCGCCTAGCGCTTTACCCTGGGACCCACCGATTGTTGCTGACAATGACGCGCAAACTATGCATTATCGCCGTCGAGCACGGATCGGAGTTAAATATCTGCACCGTAAAGATCGCTTAATTATCGGTTTTCACCAGCGTGCTGGTCGTTACTTAGCCGATCTAACCCGCTGTCCGATTCTGTGTGCTGCCGTTGGAGAGCAGATCGAAACGTTACGGGGACTGCTGCGACAATTATCAGTTTTTGATCGGATCGCTCAGCTAGAGATCACTGTAGGCGATACAGCAGTCTTTATAGTCATACGCAATTTATCCCCGCTAACTGCAACCGATTTAACACAATTAGCGCATTTTGCCCAAACCTACCAGCTGCAACATGGACAGCAACTAGTTTTTTACCTACAACCGGGTGGCCCCACGAGCGTCCAGCCGGCGCTACTTACTGACAGCTCCATCCCGCCAAGCTACACGCTGCCGGCGTTTGATCTCACTCTACAATTTTCACCGGTGAGTTTTATTCAAATTAACGCCGCCATTAACCAAAAACTGGTGCAGCGCGCGGTCGCTTGGCTAGCACCACAACCGGAAGACTATATTATTGATTTTTATTGCGGCATCGGCAATTTCACTCTGCCCATCGCGCGCGCGAGCGGGGCCCGTCTACTCGGCCTGGAGGGCGACACCGCCGCCGTACAACTAGCCGCACAGAATGTAGAGCTAAATGCCGCGATCAGTACTAATCCGGCCGCTAAACAGCTATATCCCCTAGATCCAGCCCGCATTCAATTTCGCAGTTTGGATCTTAGCGACCTCACCGCACTCAATCAGGTTCGTGCCGAATTACTCCAAGCCAACAAAATTTTACTTGATCCACCCCGCACTGGGACGGCTGAACTATTAAAATTTATCCTCTCTTTACCCCATCAACCGGCTACCATTCTCTACGTTTCCTGCAATCCGATCACCTTGGCCCGCGATTGTGCCATACTCGCCCAGCATGGCTACACCATCACCAATATCGCAATTGCGGATATGTATCCACACACTTCGCACGTAGAAACTATCGTACGTCTGTCCCGGTGACTATGATACATTTTAAGCTGTTATATAT
>CAVFMC010000005.1:0-7006 GCA_963623565.1 Bacteroidaceae bacterium
GATTATTTGATTGGATTCAGGCGGTTTATTTATAATTAAATTATATTTATAATTAATTTATTTGTAGAGTGTAGAGCGGTTTGTGAGTTATATTTGGCAGGATCTGGTGCGGGATTACGAACTGGATTATCAGGGGATCGTCAATAATAGCAATTATTTACGCTATATGGAGCATGCGCGGCATCAGTGTTTGCTAGCGCGTGGAGTAGATTTTGCTGCGCTGCATGCCAGCGGGGTAGATTTGGTGCTAGTGCATAGCGAAATTGATTTTAAGCGCCCGCTACGCAGTAACGATGGTTATGCGGTGACTTGCGAGATTGCACTGGTAGGACGTATCCGTTTTCAAATTCAGCAAACCATTACCCGTACCCGTGACGATGCCTTAATCGCAACCGGTATGCATCTCTGCGTGGCAGTAAGTGTGAGCAGCGGTCGTCCGATTTACTGTCCCACCCTAGTGACGGCGCTGACCGCTAACAGCTAAGTTGTAGTGACTAAGCTGGCCAGCAGACAGCACGCCGTTCATGCTACCTCCTTAAATGCATCATCTCATTAATAGCGTCTTCCGCTTCTGATTCCTCCACCTGATTTTGTTCAGCGAGTGTATCTGCCTCCTGCGGTGCTGGGGTTACCGCTGGGTCAGGATTTGCTGCTGCCGCTGCCATCCCCGCCATCGCCACGGGGGCATGTGTAGCTCCATCACTCAATACCGCTGCACGTAGCTGGTCTGCGGATAAGTTTTGGCTATCCAGTTCCTGTAGTCGGTCGATCGGTAGCGTGAGTAATTTTCCTATCAGTAGTTTGTGTTGGTTATTTTCGTCACAGCTTTGCTCTATATTTTGTTGAATATAATTAAACCATCGCTTTTGGTCGTTATTTAGTTCATCAAATAAGACCGTCTTTAAAAACAACACTACAGTGGGTAGGGGTGTAATATCGGGCAGCAGGTTGGTGAGCAGCAATAAACAGTTGGCCTGGTCTGAATGGCGTAACCAATCGGTAAAGATGGCTTGACAGAATGACGGGTTAAGTTGCGCTAGCTCATTTAAAAAGGCCAGAATTTGGTTTTTGGGGTTCTGTTGTTGGGTTAACTGTAGTAAATAGGCGACCGCGTAAGTTAAAAGATTTTTTAAAGCCATCGTTTTATCCAAACAAGATGGATCATGTATTATAAATGCTAATGGTTTTAACGAAACAGATGGTCGCAATTCAAAATCATCCCTACGCTTTCGGCTCCCATTATCATCATTCTCAGCTAAGGGGAATAATTGATTAATATAATCATAATAGTAGGCTAACTGGGGCGCGCATTTGGAATGTTGGGTAAGATGATTAAAGAGATAAAGGTCATCATACCATGCCCAAGCTAAGATATTCAGGAGCCCTGCAAAGCGTAGCTGTTCTAGCGGCAAATTAAAAAATAGATCGATGGTTGGATGAGTATCAAATAAATGGCAAAATAACCAGAAACAGTTGTTTACAACGATCTTGTCTGCATAGAACACTCCTATATCTTGAGAGAAGATCGCATTTAATAAGGTATTTAGATTAGGGTCGTTGGGGCGTGCAGCCATCACCTCCGCTAGAGTAGTTAAAATCCGGGCTAGCAGTTCCGAATGCTCGGTGGTCATGGTGGCTGCCAGTAAATATAATAAGTGCTGATGATTAGAGCAGTTGATTAAGGGCAAGAGATAACTGTTGAGTCGGGCATAATTTTGCTGTTTAAACGGTTTTAATGCTGCTGTGAGCTCTTCGCGGGTAACCTGCTTAGCTTGGTGTAAGGGAAAATATGTATTAGCCAAGATGACGGCATCGATTTTAAGAAGGTTATTTAATATAGTTCGGTAGACCATTTTTGCCGCGACATGATTATTATCACTATCATGATCACTATCACTATTATTAATGGCATCGATTAAATGTTCGAATAGATACAGAAATGGTACCAATTCCAGTTTTTTGATCTGTTGGTGCATAGAAATTATGGCATTGACTAGCTCGGATTGCCCTGTGACTATCGCCCACATCAAACAGGTTTGTCCTAAATAAGTAGATCCATGGTCGGTTGGCGTACTTGGTGTACTTGGCGTACTATTGTCAGCCGTCGTGTTGATCATGTTTGTAAAGAGCAGGTGCTGCAAAAAATAATAGGTATAAAAACCACGCTTAATAAACCCATCCGGATCTAAACTGTTTTGTACCGCAGTTTGCACTGCGCGCAGGGTATGGGTGACTAGGTCGAGCTTATCCTCCCTTTTTAACAGTGCACAGAAAAAACAGAATAAATTAACCGGTTGTTGATCTAAGCGCGAGAGCTGCGCCAGCAGTTCTGGAGAATAACGCTCACTAGTTTGCAGCCAGGTTAATATTTGGCCTAGTAGAGTAATATGTCTTGGGCTAAAAATGGCGCTAGCACATTTAGTAGTTTTATCTGCCACCGTGGTAGAACAAAAGATGCTTTCGACTAATAAAGTGACCAGTAGACTAGAATATTTATTATCTGGATCGGGATACCGCTCTAAATCGATTCCATGCTCTAAAAAAAGCCTTGATAAGATATCGTGATAGTCAGCAACAAGCGCGAACCGGATTAAGTGTTGCAGTAAGCGTAATAATTGGCCAACAGACCGCTGCAGTTGCCGATTTTGATGCTCCGACCTTGCAGTTGTAGCCAGCTCTTGCGTTGGCGGGGTGATTTTTAGTGGATTTTTATTTTCTTTTTCTGAATAGAGCGAAATTAAGATATTGCCTAAACAAATAGGATGAACGCGTACCTTATCTCGGGTTAACAACTCCTTGGATAGGTTTAACAGCCATATTGGCATTGTCCCAGCAGGAACTATATTTGCGATGCTATATTCTAGTATCTGCGTAAATAGCTGTTGGTAGTTAGGGTTGGACCAATGATGATTAATAATATCTGCAAAATAACAAAAAATCGTTTTAAACCGCGCGCGACTCAACTGAGTAACCCAACTAACTAGGGTGGAAGCAAAATAAAGATCTGGATCGGATGGCGCTAGTTGAGCTGGCTGACTAGGTTGATCAGATTGGATATCCTGCGGGTTATTGGCAAGGTTAGTTAGCGGCGGATCAAAAAGTTTATAGGTTGTTAAAAGTGTATGAAACTGTTCAAAGGGGAAAGAACCGGACAGGTGGGAGATTAAATTCAGTAGCGTTTGGAAAGCGGCTAGGGTGGTATAAGCTCCCTGTCGGATTTTGCTATCGATTAACTGCTTTAGTAGTTGATCTAGCCTGATCGCCGCTGCAGGTTTGTGGCGGCTAATTAAAGTTTTGATTGGATCCAAACTGGTTGTGCTCCAATAATCAATTAGCGTCAGCGCGCCAGAGCGGCTATCCCGGATGCTGAACATAAAGATGATGAGCTGGTGATCGACTGTCAGCTGATCGCTAAGCAGAGTGTCGGTTAAAAAATGATAACCTAACCGTTGCTGAAACCAATCTAAGAGATTGTGAATTAAAAAGATGGTCAGTTCTGGCTTGATCGGATCGAGATTTTGCCAGATGCTCTGCAGAGCAATTTGGATAATCTGATCCAGAGATAGATTCATTTGCTTAAAATGTTGAATGAATTGATCGATCGGCAGCTGTCGCAGGGTCTGATAGGCGCTATCTGGACGACTAAAGAAAGTTAACGCCGGCTGTAGTTGGGGATCGAAGCTGCTTACTAGCTGCTGGGCGGGGTCCGTGACTGCTGGCGTGGCGGCAGTAGCTGCTGTTTGCGCGAGGGCGAACAGCTCGGAGAGCAGCCCAGGGGCCAAGATAGGGTCTAGGGGCAGACCATTTAAGCGTTCGTAGAGTAACAATAGTAGCTGTTGCGATGGATTGTTGTCTTGCATGGCCGCAGTTAATTGATCGTGGATGTTGTTGGCGCATAGGTTTATCAACCGTTGGAAGGTTTTACTATCGACATGATTTAATAAGAAGATTGCCTGCAGGACCGGATGTTTATCATCCGGGTCATTCGCAACAATTTCACCTACATTTAAAGTTGAGCATAATACCATGTTAAACTTATATAAAAATTGTGCATAGGACGTACGGGCTGGCGTCTTTAAAACCGAAGCGAGTCGCAGAATATTTAAACGGGCGTTTAAATTTAGTAAGTGCAGTAGCGAGAGGATATTATTTAGCCCTTGCTGGTTGAGCGGCTTGGGTAAGGTATTTAGTTCATAGTCAGTGATTACAGCAACGCAGTTCCGGAGCACATTTAAAACAAAGGGTTTCAGATCAGTTTCCGGGCTAACATCTAGCGTATCAAGCCAGGTGATATAACCATTTGGCCGGGTGTATAAATCTAACATGGCGGCGTAGGGGCCGGATTTTAGCTGGGTCCAAGCATTCAGCGTCTCCTGAAATAAGGGGTTGACTTGCTGTACATGGGTGGTGATTAAGCGGACCAGCGCCTGGGTAATTTTATCAATCAGTTCGTCATTCTCCTGGACCCAGCTCGGTTGTAAGAATCGATTTTGCGCCCACGGCACCAATAAATCTTGAATAATCTGTTGGGTACTAGCGGTGATAAAATTTTGCCATTGCTCCGGTAACTGGGTGGCTAGATTGCCAGACAAAATCAGATCATTAATGGTGGTTAGCATTTTGACGGTGACCGGTAAACTTAGTTGCTGCGTGCCTAGACGCATAATTAACTGCTGATCCTGGAGGCTGATGGTAACCTGCTCAGCAAAAAAGTCGTCAACCATACAGTTGAGCTCCGTCGCTAGATCTTCCACGATGTAATAATAGTCGGTTTCTGCGTTCAGCTTGCTAGGGGCACTGTTCGGGTCTACTGGCGTCGCGGTGGTTTTAGGAATAATTCCATTAAAAATCCCAGCAAAAGCATCGCGTACCCCCGCATTGCAGCGATCTTTAATCCCCAAGGGATCAAAAATAGTACGAATCAGCGTCGTTACTAGGCCCTGAAATTGTTGGGGCGAAAATGGATAACCAAAAATGGCAGATAGGGTTAAGGCGAGAATTTGTTTCGGGGTCAAAGTAGCTTCAACAATGCTGTTTTGATCATAATCATAATAGCTAGCTTGTATGAAGTTCATTTTAGGGTAGACATAATGTTCAATAGATTGCGCTAATCGTTCGGCGGCCACGCCAACTTCTTGTTCTTCCCAGCCAATCGGCAAAAAATCGAACCACGCCTGCCGATGCCGGTCCTGGTCTGTGGAGGGAGAGCAGCTATCCTTGGTTTTTTGCTCGCTGATTTTTTGCTTGCTGTGAGCTTTCTTCTGTTGATGTGCTAGCTGCACCGCGGTTTCCGTAAATAGCGTTAATAAGGGCGCTATCGGGGGCGCAATAAGCTGACCGGTACTAGGATCTAGCTGCCCAAATTGGGTTAAGAAAACTTTATGGAATAAACCCATCACCGAGCTGGTGTTAGCGTCGCCCATTACTCCTTCGACTCGATTGGCGATCTCTTGTAATTGCAGGTCTGGTTGCCCTGGTTGTTGTGGCTGTTGTGGTTGTAGCGGTTGTTGCGATTGCGGCTGCATTTGTTTAATCTCTCTGTCTGATCTTATAATTATAACGCAATAAAGCAATAAAATATTGACTTAGATACCGTCTATACTATTTTATACCAATAGTATAGCTTAATAATTTAAAATTGAAGCTAAAGAAAGTCTAATAGTTTAATAGCATAAAAACTAGTGCGGAGTGGAAAATGAAAAAGTACATGGGTTTTATGGTTGAGCATCTGGCGGCACCGTTCATTACGATGAAGCGGCTGAAGGATCATATGCAGAGCGAAATACAACTGCTTTATCACACTCGCTGCGGTTTTGTGCTGGGGTGGATGTTGACTGCCATCTTTTTTGGTGCCGCAATGATGTTTACTCCGGTGATGAAAACCGTGCAAGGTGGAGCCCATAATCTACTGCTGCTGCCTACTGGCGCCATGGGTTTTATGCTGGCAACCGTCCTGCTCTATTATGTGAGTGGGAGTGTGGCGCGGCATTCTAGCCCTACTTATAGTGACAATGATCAGCGTGATCAGCGTTTATCTCTGTTCTGCTTTACCATCATTACGTTAGTCGGTATCTTCTATCTGTTGGTTTATTACCCGGGTACCGGCATGTATGACACCATCGCTATTATTAAGAGCAAGGGGGTTAGGTTTGCGGTACAGCACCCATGGCTCTATCTAGTGCTGGTACAAAAAGTGGTAGCGTTGGTGCATTGGCTAGGTTTTGGATACGAGGGGGCGTTTGTTGCGCTGGCTCTCATCCAGATTGTGCTAATAGCGGGAGTCTGCACACATTGTCTGCTCTGGCTTCGTCGTAAAGGGGTACCACGTTGGTTATGGCTAGTTATCGCCGCCATATATATGACTTGTCCCTATTTAAACTTAATGATGGTTAATATCTTTAAAGATATCCCTTTTTCTTTAGTGTTGATATTGTGGATTCCGCTACTCTATGACGCCTGGGAGAGCCGGGGCAAAGTATATGCGGGGGGGGGGTCGGCCATCCAGATTCTATTACTGCTGTTCTTCGCCCTGTTACGCAATAATGGAATTTATGTTTCCGGTTTTATCATTCTAAGTCTTTTCCTGTGCCTGCCTAAAACTCGGCGCAATCTAAAGCTGACAGGGTTATCTCTGGGCGCTTTACTGCTGGTGTTAATAACCAGTTTCCAAGTCCATAAAAGTTATAATATCAAGCCGCTGTTTAAAGAGACAGTGGGCGTACCGCTGCAACAGCTGGCGGCTACGGTATGTGCGGAGGGGCAGATTACCCCACAACAGGCCGCGTTTCTCAATCAAGTGATTCCTTTAGAGTTTGTTAAAGCTCATTATAATCCCTATAGCGCTGACCCGCTCAAGTGGGGCGGTGCGCCGCTGAACAACCATTTTCTCTATGAGCATAAAGCGGAATTCCTGAAAGTGTGGGCGGCCATTCTACCGCATAATCTGGCCACTTACCTGGACGCTTATTTCCGGATTACCTATGGTTATTGGTCGTTAGACCCGCAG
>CAVFMC010000005.1:7016-20321 GCA_963623565.1 Bacteroidaceae bacterium
GCAGAGCGGCGCCAATTCTTATACCAGGTTGAACGCTAAAGCTTTTGAAACTTGGCTAGAGGAAAATAATGTTTCGCCAAAATCGGTTTTCCCGGCAGCGTTCCAACACAAATTAGAACGGCTGATCACCCCGCTGACACGCTCACCTATTGGTAATGGCACCATGTTCTGGATTTTATTGCTCTGCTGTATGGTGATCTGGTGGCGCAGTGGTTCGCAGAGCCTGCTTTTTGCAGCACCCATAGTGGGTAATTGGCTTACTCTGATGATTTCGGCGCCCATCGCCTATTCTTTTCGGTATGTGTATAGTCTAATTCTAGCGCTGCCATTGGTAGTTGGCATTGTGTTTATGAACGCAATTAGGCACCAGCGGCAGAACGATGTGATGACAAAATAACGTTTGCACTTTGGTTAAATTGGTATTAGAATCGAGCTGTTAATTTTGTGGGTGTTGCAAGCGAGCTACTTAAGCAATTTGCTTGGCGCTGGCAGAGTTGATTGTGAAATTATAGAATAAATAAAAAGCGGATTAATACAGGTAAATAAAGTAGATATAGAAATATAACTAATCTTATATGATCGTATTGGGTGCTGGTGGCGATAAATAGCTTGGTTGGGCTATTGTGGTTGGTGTCGATCGGTTGATACGGTCAAGGTTAGCATAACTTAACCCGGAGGTATGATTAAATATGAGTAACATCACGATACGCGATATGTTGGCGGCAGGGGTACATTTTGGGCATCAAACCCGCTGTTGGAATCCTAAAATGGCGCCTTATATTTTTGGGGCACGCAGTAAAATTCATATTATCGATCTTGAAAAAACCGTCGCATTGTATAATGAAGCGCTAAATTTTATCAGTAGTCTAGTGGCGCGTCATGGTAAAATTTTGTTTGTTGGCACTAAACAGCAGGCACGGGAGCTGGTGCGCAGTGCGGCTGAACGTTGCGGCATGCCCTACGTGGATTACCGCTGGTTAGGCGGGATGCTCACTAATTACAAGACTATTCGTCAGTCGTTAAAGCGTTTGCGGGAGCTAGAAAACTCGCGCGAGAGCGAGTATTTTGCTTGTAGCACCAAAAAAGAGATGCTAATGGTATCCCGCGAAATTGACAAACTAAATCGGAGTTTGGGTGGGGTACGTAACATGCCCGGTTTACCTGATGCGTTGTTGGTGATTGATGTGGGTTATGAAGATATTGCGGTAAGTGAAGCGCGTAAACTAAAAATTCCGGTGATTGGGGTCGTGGATACCAATAATAGTCCGGAGGGGATTGATTATGTAATACCGGGTAATGATGATGCGATTCGCGCTATTGAACTCTATTTATCCGGGGTGGTAGATACTATTTTAGAGGCCAAAGCTAAATTACCGCCGGAAGAACTAACTGATAAAGATAGTGTTAAAATTGTGTCGCCCAATAAGAAAAAATTTAACAAAAAGGGACGTAATGATTCGGGTAGTCGTACGGTCGCTGCTAGCGTTGAGTCTAAGCCAGCCGAGTCTAGGCTAGATACCGCTTCGGTGGTAGCCAGTGTGGATAGTAAATAGCCGGAATATGGGGTAATAATTTATTGGCATATAGATTCTAAGTATTAAAAATAGGTAGAGTTAGCATGGAAATTACAGCAAGTTTGGTTAAGCAGCTGCGCGAGCGTACCGGCGTGGGGATGATGGAATGTAAAAAAGCTCTAGTCGCCGCGCAGGGAGATTTAGAGGCCGCAGTGGTGCTGCTGCGGAAAGCGGGTAAATCCAAAGCGGATAAGAAAAGTAGCCGGGTGGCGGCAGAAGGGATAGTAGTGCAGGCAATCAGCGGCGATGGGCTGCGTGGCTTAATGCTTGAGGTGAATTGCGAAACTGATTTTGTGGCTAAAGAGGTCCAGTTAGGTGATTTTGCACAGCAGGTAGCGCAGCTAATGTTGGAACATGGAAGTGCGGATGTTAGCCAGGCTGCAGAATTTAAGCTATCTGGTGGTCAGACGGTGGCGGAAGCGCGGGAGCAGCTAGTGGCCAAATTAGGGGAGAACATTAGTCTGCGGCGTGCGGTGCTGCTGACGGCTCCAGATGGCGGGTTAGTGGGTAGTTATTTGCATGGCTGGCATATCGGAGCGCTGGTGGTAATCAACGTGGCACAGTCCCAGCTGGGGAAAGATTTAGCTATGCAGGTGACCGCGACCAATCCAGCGGCGATGCGGGCAGCCGAGTTAGATCCGGATATGATTAATCGAGAGCGAGAAATCTATCTAGAGCAGCTGAAAACCAGTGGTAAACCGGAAGCAATGTTTGAGAAGATTATTATCGGCAAATTGCAGAAATTCACCGATGAGCAGACCCTAGAGGGACAGCTGTTCATTAAAGATAATAACCAGCGGATTCGAGAGCTGTTACAGAGTAAACATGCGCAAGTGTTGGCTATGGCGCGTTTTGCGGTAGGCGAGGGGATCGAAAAAAACAAGCCGGATTTTGCTAGCGAGGTGGCAGCGGCGGCGCATGGTTAGTGACCGGATAGCAAGCGGGTGAGAGCGGATAGCTTAATTATTGAATGATGATGGATCCATCGGCTGCGGTAAATCTATCAGTGGCGGTGAATCCATCGGTTATTTAGTTTTGAATCGGCCTGATTGCGTTCTTTGTTTCTGTTAAGGTATTGTGAATATTAATTAATTTTGGATAGATGTATGGTAGTTGATAAGCTAGTACAAGCGGCTCGACAGCATATGGGGCAAGCTTTAAGCAATTTTCAAGAGGAGCTTTCTAAAGTGCGGACCGGTCGGGCTCATGCTGGTTTAGTAGAATCAGTGCGGGTAGATTATTATGGTAGTGAAACTCCGCTCAAAAACGTCGCTACCATTACCGTGAGCGACGCGCGCACTATTCAAATTATGCCTTGGGAAAAGCATTTAATTAAAACCATCGAGAAAGCGATCGCTAAGGCGGATTTGGGGTTGAATCCGGTTAGCGAAGCGGATCTGGTGCGTATTACTATTCCACCGTTAACGCAGGAACGTCGTTTAGATTTAGTCAAAGTGGTAAAAAATTTAGCCGAGAGTGCTAAAGTAGCGGTGCGAGCAGCGCGACGGGACGCAATGGATGCGTTGAAAACCGCACTTAAAGCTAAAGAGATTGATGAGGATAGCGAGCGGCGGACGCGCGATGTGATACAGAAATTAACCGATCAGCAGATTGCCGATATCGAACGTTTAGCTGAGGTGAAAGCTAAAGAGTTACTAGAAACTTAACTGCATGCTGAATGAATAATAAATACTAAATAATACTAAACAAGATGCTAAATAAGTACTAAATGGGCAATTCATTCTAATCCACGGTAATACAAGCGACGAATCAGATGGCGGATTTCAAACAAGTACGACATTTAGCAGTTATTATGGATGGTAACGGTCGATGGGCCAAGCAGCGTGGCTTGCCGCGGGTGGCCGGTCACAATGCGGGGGTAGAGGCTCTGCGTCGACTGGTGCGGGCAACCATCAAACATCATATTGCAGTACTAACTGTGTTTGCTTTTAGTACTGAAAATTGGAAGCGTAGCCTAGAGGAGGTTAATCATCTTTTTAGTAATATTTTTAGCCGACTATTAACTAGCGAAGTGGCTAAATTGCAGCAGCATCGGATTCGCACTCGCATTATTGGCAGCCACGATCGGCTTTCCTCTGATTTTATAAATAAAATTGAGCAGTTAGAGGCGGACACGCAACAGGGCGATCAGCTCTGTTTGAACATTGCGCTTAATTATGGGGGGCAGTGGGATATTACCGAGGCTTGTCGTCGGGTTTTAGGACGCGTGCAGCGTGGGGAGCTAACCGCAGAGCAGTTTACTCAGGCGGATCTGCAGCAGGAGATCCTGCTGAGTGATTGTCCGCCGCCGGATCTATTGATTCGTACTGGGGGCGAGCAGCGGATTAGTAACTTTTTGTTATGGCAACTCGCTTACGCCCAGCTTTATTTTTCACCGGTCTATTGGCCGGATTTCGATGAGAAGGAACTGGTGGCGGCGTTAGATTGGTACAGTCATTGCGATCGACGGTTTGGTCATAATGTTAATTAAACGGTTAGTCACCGCAGCGGTTTTATTAACTATCGTTTTAACGGTTATTTTAGCACTACCTTTTTGGGTTTTTAAAACCCTGCTGGTGGTGGCACTGCTACTAGCTGCCTGGGAATTTCAACAGCTCTTTAACTATGGTTTGCCGACGCCGCAGCCACCCGGACGATCCTTAGACCTAATCGCCATCTTGCTTTTAGGTTTTATGTTAAGCGATTTTCTTAATATGCATTGGCTGTGGTGGCTGGCGGTTGTTTGGTGGCTGGTAACGGTGCCGCTGTTGCTGTGGCGTTATACGCAGGATATACAAAACCGCGCTGTACGATCAGGCAAGTCCGGTTGCGATCATAGCGGCAAACTATTGGCTGTTGGCGATAGTTGCTGCGCAATTTGTTGGCAGTGGCTAAACCGGCGCAAGGTGATCTTATCCTTGGCAGCGTTAATGTTTATCACCTGTTTTTCAGCGATAGTGGATATTTATAATTATTTGGGTCGGATCGGAGTGTTATATCTCTTGTCGATTACCATTCTTGCCGACAGCGCGGCTTTCATTGTGGGCAGAACGGTTGGTCGGCACAAATTAGCCGCCTTAATTAGTCCAGGTAAAACCGTAGAGGGTGCTGTGGCCGGGGTGCTGGCGGTGATACTATTAGCGATTGCGGGCCAACGACTAATCTTGCAACAATTAAACCAGGAGTTTATTCAGATCCATTTGAGTTGGAGTTATTGGCTGTTACTGGCACTTATCGTCGCGTTAGCGGCGATTGTAGGTGATTTATTTGAGAGTATGCTAAAAAGACTAGCACAGGTAAAGGATAGCGGTAAATTGCTGCCAGGACATGGTGGTGTTTATGATCGCTTGGATAGCCTGCTGGCGGTCGCGCCACTCTTTGCGATTGGGCTATCCTTAACTATTTGTTAATTGGCCAGCTAGTTAGCCGATTTTGTTAGTTTACTAGTTGGTGGTTGGCTAGCCATGTTTCTAGCGCACATAGCCACATAGCTCATATTTCTGAGCAATTTTTTCCTGGCTCCGTTTCCAGCACCAATCTATAGGCTAAAAATTAATTCAGCCAATCGATCAGCAGACCGGTTGGCTGGACGCATGTTAATACATGTTAATACGGGCGACGGGCGCTACATCTGGGTAATATTAATCTCCACCCGACGATTCTGCTCCTGCCCGCTACGGGTACTATTACTGGCGATAGGATTGCGGGCGCCCATGCCTTTGGCTGCCACCCGTCCTGACGAAACCCCTTGAGCGATCAGGTAGCTAGCTACCGCATTAGCCCGTTGCTCCGATAAACGCTGGTTGTACATTGCATCGCCCACCGAGGAAGCATAACCGGTGATGCGTACTACGGTATTATTATATTTAGCTAGCACGATAGCGATAGAATTTAAAGTTTGATAAAAATTGGAACGAATATCCGCGCGATCATGTTCAAACGTAATATTACCCGGCATAATCAGCCGAATACTATTGCCGTTGCGATAGACCTGGACACCGCTGCCCTGCAGCACTTTACGTAGTTGTGCATCCTGTTGATCTAATTGATTACCGATCACTCCACCCATTACGCCGCCTAAGCCGGCGCCAATTAAAGTGCTAGCGGTATTACCGCCCAGTGCTTGGCCTAGCAGCGCTCCGGCTACAACCCCGGTGCCGGCGCCGATGCTGCTCTTACTGAGCTGCTGTTCACCGGTGTAAGGGTTGATGGTGGTGCAACCCCCCATGGTGCAGGCCAACACTAATAATAGACAGCCCGCGGCTAATCCACCTACTCTAGTTACATTCATCACATCTGTCTGTTTGTTCATCTGCTATCCTTGTAATCTCTTGACTATTGCCAGCTTCATTATGCTGCATGCTAACTCTATTATCTTTTATCTTTACTGGTAACAATTATCATAAGTATAGTTATTTCAGCTATTCTTATGTTTTATGGGCCCACTAGGACTCGAACCTAGGACCAATGGATTATGAGTCCACCGCTCTAACCAACTGAGCTATGAGCCCGAAACTGCATTATAATCGTATTATGTTTATATCACGGTTGCCGCTGAACTTGCGTACCCACCGGGTGGCTACCCAGCAAAACCTAGTAAAACTAATTTTCACCGCTCATCTACTCTTACAGCATAGCTAACTGGTTGTCATTTGTCTAGTGCCAGGCTTAAATATAAATTTGGTGACTATCCAGAACCCCCCCCCTATTGCTTACCGCCTCTTGTAACACAACCGCCGCCCTCACTGCAAACGCTGCAATCAGAGCCTCATAGGCACTTACTCCGTGTTTACGATTGGCACTAATGTAGAAAAATCAGATCTAAGTCAGGCACTTAAAATGGTACTGTTAGCGCGAGCCTGCGCTGGATTTTGCTGCGTTTTCCTCGCTCGTTCTTCTTGTACTTTCTGCGCTATGGTTAGGTCTCTCTGAATTTTTTCTAATCTTTGTATAAAATCGCTAATTTTATTATGAGTAACGGCCGGTTGCAGTTTTTGTCCAAAATTCCTAGTTTTGGGCATATTTATTAGAATAAACATTAGTATGAGTCATTTGATGTAGCGCTAGAATCGTCGCTTTACAAGCTGTATTCTTCAAGGATTTAATTTGGTCTAAACGTACAATTTCTTGTAACGATGTGCCGACGCTTAACTTATTTAACACAGCGATAAACGCGATTTGCGCATCATTATCAAGATTGTAAATAATGATCCCATATTCTTGATGGCTTCGTCATAGTGAGTTTGCAGCCGCTTATCGTTTAAGCTGCTCTTGCTTGCGGGCAGAAGATCCAGATTTTCATGTAAAGCGCGAGTGATCTGTTGGTTTATTAACCCGAGTGAAAACTTAGTTTTTATATTGTTTAAGTTGAAGTTAGGATCAGTACAGAGTAGAAAAAAATCTTGCAAGATAATCTACTTGCAAGATAATCTAAACGGTCCTGTTGCTTCGGTTGTTGGTTTGTCTGATTAGACTGTTGCATTATTAATAACTGATCAATTAAAAAATCACGCGCATTGAGGTAGTTGCTAAGCAGTTTTACTATTTGAATCGTTTTAATATCATCCGGAGCACCTAAGCAACCATAATCTTCCATCATATGTATAAGATAAGATGCTAGTTTCGTATTCCGAATACTAGCGGATCCGACATCTGATGATGCTAACTGTTCTAGTTGGCTAAATTCATCCTTTAACTCGTGGAATTGTGCACTAGTTAATACTAGATTGTTGTTTGCGCTTTTACTCGCACTGTCATTAGATTGACTATGAATAACCGTACGAGGAATACCCTCACGATTGAACAGTGCGATAGGCGCAACAGGTATTTGAGAGAGATTTAGCACCGTAATAATATGAGTTTTTTCTCTTTTAGCTGTATAATCTTATCGGGTTTGGAATGTGTAAAATAAATAACAGTGGCTTCTTCTTCTGGGTCAGCTATTGTTGCGTTGGTGGTTGCATTACCCGCATTGGTAGTGCTGTCATCACTGTCAATAATAATACAACAATCAGTAGCTGGCAATTTATCTTCTACGAACTTTCTTATTGAAGCAAGGCATAATCGGATAGCCCACAGTTTAAATTATTATTTCTTAAAAGTAAGAGTGTCATACTGATTACTGATGTGAGATAATCTAACATTGCCTAATTATTAGCATAACGTACTAATTGTATGCCAAACGCACACGCTGAACCTGATAATAAATTTTGGTTATTCTCGTATGTACAGAGTATTTCATCAAGCCTATTAGTAATTGTTGTAAGGCTGTTTCTACGTTGTTGCTCCTGTTTTGCCTCTTGGCGAGGTGCGCATATGTTATATATGCCAACAAAAAACTTACTAGTTCTCGTGTTAACATCTAGCAGAGAATCATGTACACCACTATCCCACGCTCTAATCTCCGCGTCAACAAGGTGTAGAGCATCCTGATCTTGTTGTTGCGCAAAATATCCTAATGCACCGAGATTTAAGAAGCCATCAGAATCCGACGGTATTTCACTGATACGAATTTTGTAGAGCGCGTTTGACGTTACCCTTTATTTCAATTTCATTGTCAGCGAATTGTCGTTTTAGCACCGCTTGAGCTTCTGGAGACAGCTTACTCTTGTTTAACCATCTATCTCGCGTTTCTTTGATGTATTTCCGTACTGCATCTAGTGCCATCTTTTCGGCTTCCTGTTAATGAAGAGTGGAGCAAAATTCCTGTTAGGAAAATTTGTTGTGTTTACTACTGGTTTCTGTATAATCAGTGAATGATTTGTATAGTATTTATTAGTTGGGAAAGTTCTAATCTAGTGGAAGTTATTTGTAACGGCATAGTCGAACAAGCGAATAAATATAGATGGTATAGATTGCAAGGAGAAATATGAATAAACACCAGGATCAGATAAAAAATAATAGCATTGATGAAACGCCAGAGCAAGCGCAGACTACGGGTAAACCACTGCAGCGACAACAGACCCAGTCGCAAACGACCACGCAAGTTACCACGACTGGCAGGGTTACGGCATCCAAGCCCACCGGGGTCTTAAATAAACCACTGGGCGGCGGTGCAGTGAGTGCTAGTAATAACGCTACTGTTTTGAGTCAAATTGCCCAGAACTTAAAAACTTCGCACCGAATTAGTAATGATCTGCAGGCGGTGTTAGCTTCTATTTGTGAAAATTTAGCCTATATTAAAGGACGTTTTCCACCGGTAGCCACGATGTCTGATTACTATCAAGCGTTAGCTTATACCATCAAAGACCGGTTGATGAGTCGTTGGGCGTTAACTGCCTCTACCTACTATAAAAAAGCTAGTCGCACCATCTGCTATTTCTCGGCCGAGTTCTTGATTGGCCCACAGCTAGAGAAGAATATTCTGAATTTAGGGCTAATGGAAGTGGTTAAAGAGGCGTTAGCGCTACTGCAGCTGGATTTTAATACTATTGTGGAGCAGGAACCGGAACCGGGGCTGGGTAATGGCGGGCTAGGGCGACTGGCGGCCTGCTATATGGATTCGCTCGCCACTTTAAATGTTCCAGCCATTGGCTATGGTATTCGTTACGAATTTGGCATTTTTGAACAGCGAATTAGTAACGGCTGGCAGAGCGAAATTACCGATAAATGGCTGAGTTACGGTAACCCATGGGAGATCGCCCGGCCAGACGTGGATATCGTAGTGGGTTTTGGAGGCAAGACGGAAGCATATACTGATGATGATGGGCGCTATCGGGTGCGTTGGTTGCCTGCCGAGCGGGTGCGCAGTATTCCTTATGATACCCCGATCATCGGCTTCCAAGCCACTACCACTAATTTTATTCGGCTCTGGTGCGCGGAAGCTTGCGAAGCCTTCGATTTTAACTCTTTTAACGCCGGCGATTATTATAAAGCGGTGCAGGAGAAGATGGAGTCGGAGAATATCACCAAAGTTTTATACCCTAATGACGAAAGCTTATCCGGCAAGGTTTTACGCCTCAAGCAGCAGTATTTCTTTGTTTCTAGTTCGCTACAGGACATGATTCGGATTTATCGCCAGCGGGGCAGTTTTATGGGTGGCTTATGCGAAAAGTACGCTATTCAGCTGAACGATACTCACCCGGCGATCGGGATTGCGGAGCTGATGCGGCTGCTGGTGGATGTCTATCAGCTGGATTGGGATAGTAGCTGGGAGGTGACTCAAAAATGTTTTAGCTATACTAATCATACCTTGCTGCCGGAAGCACTGGAGTGCTGGTCGCTGCCCTTGTTTGCACAGCTGTTACCGCGTCATCTAGAGATTATTTATGAGATTAATTTTCGCTTTTTAAGCAGTCTGCCACCTGTCATGAGTAGCGATCTGGCTAAAGTACGTAAACTGTCGATTATTGACGAGACCGGCGAACGCAAGATCCGTATGGCCAATCTAGCTTGCATTGGTAGCCACGCTATTAATGGAGTATCGCAATTGCACTCGGAATTAATTAAGCATCAGCTGCTTCCGGAGTTTTATCAGTTGTGGCCGGAGAAATTTACTAACGTCACCAATGGGGTGACCCCGCGCCGTTTTTTGATGGTGGCTAATCCGGAGCTGGTCGAATTGATTAACCAACAGATTGGTTGCGGTTGGCAAGCGGGTAACAGCTTGCAGCAACTGCGTGAGCTAGAGCCGTTAGCGCAGGATCCAGCTTTTATTGAGCAGTGGCAAGCGGTCAAATTACATAACAAACGACGCTTAGCCAAATTAATTAAAGAACGGACCGGAATCACGGTGGATCCCCAGTCGCTTTTTGACGTGCATGCCAAACGGATTCATGAATATAAGCGGCAGCACCTCAAACTGCTGCATGTAGTGGCGATGTATAATCGGATTCGTAATGATTTGAGCCAGGAGGTGGTGCCTCGTACGGTGATTTTTGCCGGCAAGGCAGCGCCTGGTTATTATATAGCTAAGCTAATTATTAAACTAATTAATGATGTGGCGACGGTGATTAATAATGATCCCCTGATGCATAATCGCCTCAAAGTGGTCTTTTTTCCTAATTTTAACGTCAAAAATGCGCATACCATCTATTCGGGGGCGGAGCTGTCCGAACAGATTTCCACCGCCGGGATGGAAGCTTCTGGGACCGGTAACATGAAGTTTGCGCTGAATGGCGCGCTGACTATCGGCACGCTGGATGGTGCCAACGTGGAGATTCGCCAGGAGGTGGGAGCGGAGCATTTCTTTTTGTTTGGGATGGATACACAGGAGGTGCAGCAGCTGCGCGCCCATTATCAACCGCGGGACTATATTAACCAGGATCCGGAACTGTTAGAAGTAATGAAACTACTGGCTTCGCCGCTCTTTTTACGGGAGAGTGCGCTGTTTCAGCCACTACTGGATAATTTGTGGAACTGCGATCCCTACTGCGTGATGGCAGATTTTCGCTCTTATATGGAAGCGCAGGAACGGGTGGAGGCGCTCTATCGGCAGCCGACGCAGTGGAATCGCAGCGCGATTTATAATGTGGCGCGGATCGGCAAGTTCTCTTCGGATCGGGCGATTAGCGAGTATTGCCAACAGATCTGGCGGGCTGAACCGGTGCAGATTTAGTATAGTAACATATTATACATAGGCCACTTTTTTCTACGCCGGTAGGCTTAAAGTAAAATGTGAAATTTGATAAGGTTTTAGGATGTTGTAGTACCTAACTTGCATCATTTTTCCGGTATAAATAATATGCTTAGCGCTTACAGGTCATCGTTGCCACATGGGTATCAAAAGCCACGCTATCGACGATGGCGCCAGCGTGGTTATCCACTACTACGATATTAAATCCGCGCTGATTTTTTGCGTAGTCTTTGGTGCCTAGTTGGATGCGGGCGCGATTGCCTTTATTAAAAGGGCTGCTGGCTAGCTGCACGGTCTGGCCATTAATCCGTCCGCGGTAATGTACCGCCGTATTGTCGGTTCCTAGTTGTTGGCAGACCACCTGATTGTTAGCAATAATGCCGATAAAGCTGTGGGGACGATGCTCCAGCAGCCGATTCGTCTGCTGAAAGCCCAGCTGTTGCAGCCGATCGATCATGGCGGGATCGAGCTGGTAGCCCTGCAGATCTTTGATGACAATAAAAATAGAGTGACGTTGTCGATCTAGTGCGGCTAGTTTATTTAAATAGGCGGCAAACTGGGTGCAGGCTTTGAGTTCCGCTTGCTGCAGTTTAGCCTTGAACTGGCGTGACATAATTTCATAATGGGCGTAGCGGCGATCGCCCCGGTGGTCGGGGAAATGAAACCGCTGCATTAGCTGGCGGGCGACGTAGGCGGAAATTTTAGAAGCGCCGTAGACGTTGGTGTGGGTAGCATCCGCAAAATCGGTTTGGTAGTTAAGGCCGATAGCATCCATCTCCCGGTTGAGGTTCCAGAATTCGTAGCCGCGCGCTTCTATTAATTGCTGAATATAATTATATTGTCCAAAAGCCTGCTCATCGCGACAATGCGGGGTCTGGGTGAAAATCACCTTGGTGGGTAGCGTATCGCAAAAGTCTAGGAAATCCTTGAGGTACTGGAGATTATCCTTGGCAATAGCTACCGGGGTGGCGTTAAAGCGTGCTTTCACCTCGTCTGCATTAAAGGCTACGGCGTGAGTTTTGATAAAAAAGCAGAAAAAGCAGTTTTCATCCACGCCAAAATCCCGAACACTTAAATCATCCCAGCGGGTATGATAAGTAAAGAAGGAGAGATAGTAATCTAGGGGATCGTCGATAGCAGTATTGCCTCTGTAGCGCTGCAGATTATCAGTCATATAGCGGATTAGCGGATCGCCTGCAGCCGATTGGCCGACCATTTAAGATTGTCAGTAACTCGGCGCATGGTATAGCTGTTGTAGTAGAGATTACTGAGCATGCGGATATCCACCAAATATAATTGCGGGTGCTGAGTTTTTTCGCACTCTTGTATTAGGTATTTGGTGGCCATGAACGGGCAACTGCCTAAGGCTAGTGGGTAGAGCGCTAGACCCGTAGTCTGGTACATTAGCGTAGGAATGGCGAATTCTTGTACCGTGCTTGGTCCCAGCCACATGACATCTAGCGAATGGCGGGGTAGGGCATAAAACTGCTGCAAGACCGCCGGCGAGTGCACGTTATCGCTATAACCAGGATCTGATAACATTTATACAAGCAGACGCTTAAAATAGCAAAAAAGGTTACGCTGCGTAACGCCAGTTTCTGGGCGGTAGTTAGTTTATACATTGAGCTGTTCCCTCCTAAAATTGTCCATAGATAAAACTACTGGCGTTATATTTGGGTCCATAGAGACCAAAAATGATGACCGCAAAGAACAATAGTAGGTAGACTAGCCAGCGAAAGGGCAGGATCTGGGCGGCGAGGTAACGACGCAGCGAGCCATGTTTTTCACGCATGGTGTCCACCAGGAATAGTATTAATAAGTTTATTAATAGCAGATTGAGATTGGCGTAAGAACCCACTACCTGCCGCAGGCTGCCATCCACTAAAATCCAGGGGTTCCAGCGGGCGGGCGTAAAAGAGCGCAGTAAAATATGCAGCCGATCCCAGGCGTTAGCTAGATTCTCGGCGGAGAAAAAGATCATGCCGACGGCGTAAATTAGGTAGGTGCGAGCGCGCTGCCAGAGTTGCCAACTAAAACAGTGAGTATCCACCTGGAGCCGGGCAGTAATCCGCTTAGTGACGGGCGCGAAAATTTCGCTTAATACAAACATTAACCAGAAATAGACTCCGGTGCCGATGATATGCTGACTAGAGCCAT
>CAVFMC010000005.1:20331-21708 GCA_963623565.1 Bacteroidaceae bacterium
ACCCATCACAAACCAGAGCACCCCCATCCCTATCGCCCAGGGCAGCAGTTTAGCTGGGCGCTTGGCTAGATGTTGCCGCGACCAGTGGCCCAGCCATGCAATCCAGCGGCCTTTAAGTGTTGGATAATAAACGTGATCGCGGGCCCATACTCCCAGGGTAATATGCCAGCGTTGCCAAAATTCTTGGCAGTTGCGCGCCCAAAAGGGATTACGAAAATTTTCCGGCAGGTGAATATCAAATAACTCCGCTGAACCTAGTACGATATCCATACAACCAGAAAAATCGGCGTAGATATGTAGTGGGTAAAGCAGTACCGCCAGCCAGATCCAGATCCCGTTATATTGCAGCGTATCGGCCCAAATAGTCTGGATGATGGGTGAGATGCGATCGGCGATCACCAATTTTTTAAATAGTCCCCAGAGAATCCGTTGGCTGCCAAAAGCTAGATTTTGGCAGCAGAACGGGTGCGAGGTATAAAGACAAGCTAATTGCGCCTGTTTACTAATCGGTCCGACGGTTAGTTGCGGGAAAAAACAGACGAAAAGAAAGAGTTTCAAGAAATTAGGTTGTGGTGGGCTGATGCCCCAGTAGCAGTCTAAGAGGTAGCCAATCAGCTGGGCGGTATAGTAACCCATACCTAAGGCGGATGCTAATGGTAGTGGGTGTAAGAGGGGCAGGGCGGGTAGCAGGCGGTGCAGCCACTGGCCAATCGGCAGCCACAGAGCGCTGCCTTTGAGTAAAAACCAGAGCAAAATATTGAACACGATCGCTAGCACGGTCAAGATAGTGATCCATCGCCGGCCGTGCTGCTGTTTCGCTAAAATGGGAGAAGCGATGGCGTGGCTAGCTAGATAAGCCATTGTCGTAGCAATAAGCAGATAGATAATGGTGTAAGGGGTGGCGACGCAATAATAAAAAACTATACTTAAGCCTAGCATGGTAATCCATTGTGCTCGGCCGGGGGTCAGGTAATAAAGCACTACCCCTACCGCTAGGAAGAACATGTAATAAAACGATGTGATAGACATAAGTTTACTGCTGCCAGCTTTGCTTACCGCAGCTGATGGTTAAATTTTCCCCGTTGACGCAGGCTGCACTGTCGGAGAGCAGGTATTGGATCCCGGGAATGATATCCTCTGCGGTTAAATTGTGACCTAGTGGATTGGCCTGGGCCAGTTGATACACAACTGCCTGGTGTACATGCTCTAAGAACTTAGTGTTAACCATATAAGGCGAAATCCCGTTGATGGTAATGCCGGTAACGGCGTATTCGGTGGCTAACGCTTTCATTAGCCCTAGCAGCGCGTATTTAGCCACGATATAGTCGCAACAGTAAGCTGGTGCGCGGTTATTAACAGCATAGGAGAGCACTAGAA
>CAVFMC010000006.1:0-13414 GCA_963623565.1 Bacteroidaceae bacterium
GTAATCTCTGGGTCAGTTGGATCCCTAAAGATCGTGAATTTGCAACATTTAACCGGCAGCTACCGGTGATTCGGCTTGGCGGTCGGCGGCAGCGAGGACGGGAGACGCTGGATATCGGTAAAACTAATAGCCATGGTAGTCGTTATGCGCTATCGGTTCGTAACCGGACCCAAATTAACAACCATTGGCATGGGGATGTGGATCTGAATTACGCCTCCGATCATTATTTTATTCGTGATTTTGGACCGCTGCCTAACAACTACGACAACAAGGATCAGCTGCTGAATCAGGCTACCGCTTATTATAGCTCGTTACATTACGGCTTTTCGGCGCGGGTGCAATGTTTTCAGACCATGAACACTATTTATAACACCGGACTTAGCAAGCAGTATCGGCGGGTACCGGAGCTACGTTTTACCGCGGACTGGCCAGAACGGCTGCTGGGAAATGGACTGGCGGTTAATAGTGAATTTGTCTATTTCCAGCATGATGATGCGCAGCGCCATCCTGTCGGTAGTCGTATTGCCATCTCGCCCACGCTGTATCGGGATCTGCAGCTAGCTGATTGGTCGATCCATGCTAAATTACAGCTGTATAGCGTCTATTACGATTTAAATGATCCTGCGCAGCTACCAATGCGGCGGCAGGGGTCGCAGTCGGCGGCTACCCACAATTTTAAGTCGCAGCTAGCGCGAGCGGTACCGGTGTTTTCACTAGAAAGTAAACAATATCTGCAACGGCCACTGCGCTGGGGTGGCAGTAGTGACAACGGTGATCATAGTAGCTGTCATAGCAGTAGTAATCGTTATTGGCAAACGCTAGAGCCGCGAATTTATTATCTTTATGCCCCTTATGTACGCCAGGAGCATCTTCCGCTATTTGATACCTACCTGCCTAGTTTTAATTATTATCAGATATTTCGCAACAATCGGTTTGTGGGGGCGGACCGGGTGGGCGACGCCCATCAGCTAGTTATCGGTTGTAGTTCGGCGATTTTAGACCAGCAGGGGGTGAAACATTTTAGTTTGTCGCTGGGGGAGGTCTTGGCCTTGCGGCGCCATCAGCTACAGGTACGGGGTTTTAGTGTGGATCCGCTGCTGGATGAAAAACTATCGCCGCTAGTAGGTAGCGTTAAATGGCGGGTCAACTCGCAAATTGAATTATCCGCTGATGGCGCGTGGGATCTACGTCGTCGCCGTTTTTATAACGTTAATAATAATCTCAAATACCAATGGGATCAACGGTTAACGGTGGATTTTTGGTATAATTACGCGGCCTTAAGCAATCAGCGACGCCGCTTTGAACGGGTGAATTTTGATCGGATTGGCGGCTCGGTGGTGTGGAAAATTAATTGTCGTTGGCACTTGTTAACGGCGATGAATTATAATTTAGGCTATCGCCGTTTAGACCGCTATCTGGTGGGGGTGGAGTATAATAGTTGCTGCTGGGCTTTCCGCATTATTCATACTGGTGAGCTAGAGGGCTTTGCTATTAACCGCAAAAGTAGTTATACTAAGGGAGTCTATTTGCAGTTGATGTTAAAGGGGTTAAGTAGCATTGGAGCGGGGAGTTTTGCCGGGTCGATGAGTAGTAATCATAGCGTCACCGGATATCACACGGTGTTCAATGCTAACCGATAGTACAAGAAGCAAAATAGGGTTAAATATGAAGAAAATCATAAACAATATAACGGGATGGTATAGGCTGCTGGGGCCAGCGTTATTCTGGATGATAGGCTTGGGTACAGCACAACTATTATGGTGCAGTGGCGCTGGAGCAGCAAATAATAACGTGGATATCGCTACAAGTGCCAAATCTAACACCGATGTTCGTGTGCCGACCAGATCGCCGGCGGCGCGCGCTAATTATTTAGCTGCGGCAGTTAATAATGAACTGATTACCCGGAGGGAGGTAGAACTCTACCGACAAGGTCGTTTATATAGCGGCGTGAATCCGACTATCGCGTTGGGGGAGCGATTAAGTTATCGGGAGGCATTAGAGGAGCTGATTGATATTCACCTGGAGTTGCAGACTATTCGCGGTGATCTAACGCCAGCGCGCTGGCAGGAGATGCAACAACGGCTGTTGCGGGATTACGCTAAAAGTATGCATCTTACGGTGCGTGATTTTGTGAAAGAAGCTAATCATAAAATGCAATTAGAACCGCAAGAGGCAGAGCGCAATATTGCGGATACCATGATTTTACAAAAAACCCGGCAGGATTATTTTGAAGCGCAAGTTAACAAAAAATTTAGCGCAGCGCAGCTTAGTCAGACCCAGGCTAAGATGAGGCAGTTAATGAAACCCACGCTGAAATTGTATACGGTGAAAGATCAGCATTATGCGTTGGCGGCGGATCCGCCGGCACAGCCAACAGCGGTAGCGCCACAGCCAACAGCAGCAGAACGAATCACTTCCGCTGCGCAGCTCGAGCAACAGCTCAAACGGTTAGCTGCTAAGCCGGATATGCTGACAGCTTTTATCACCCAGCACCCGGAAATTAAACTAGAGGAATATAGTTGGGAAGAACAGCCATTGTCCGAACTACCGGATCTACTGGCACCCGCTATCAATAAACTTAAGGTGGGAGAAACTAGTGCGCCCCTGCAAGCGCCCAATGGCATACACTTGGTTACTTTGGTACGGGTAGAAAATCGGGTTTTAACCGAAGCGATGATCGGCGGGCAGCTGCCGGAGATCCCTAAAGACGCAGTGGTGGCGGTGTTGCAGCAGTGCGAAATTAACCGGTTATCCCGTGAGCGTACTCGGCAGCAGCTGCGCCCGCGTTCTTATATTCAGCTGTTTAATTTAGATAAAACGCAGCATTAAGTATGGACGCTATCCAACCAGACACAGGGCCAGTGCTGGGCGTAGTGGCGCTAGTTGGTCGACCCAATGTGGGTAAATCCACCCTTTTTAATGCGCTTACTGCCTCCCGTTTGGCTTTGGTCGGCGAGCAGCCGGGCGTTACTCGTGATCGACAGCAGGCGCTGGTGAGTTGTCAATATCCGCTAGAGACTAGTGCTAATTACTCGCATGAAACCGACATAACCAGCGTTCTAGACCATCCACCTCAGGCCAGTTTTATTTTAGTAGATTGTGGTGGTGTAGTCGATGCCACGCTTCTAGCGACTCATGCTGCGCAAACCCACCGTCCGCGCCACCAATCAGCGTTATCCAGTACCCAGACAACCGACGCCGCCGCAGCCATGCAACAGGCAGTCGAACGGCAGAGTCACCAAGCGATCGCCGAGGCGGATCTGCTGCTACTAGTGGTGGATGCACAGGTTGGTTGGCAGCCACTAGAATTGACTTTGGCTCGAGCGTTGCGAGCGACACGAAAGCCCTTGCTGCTAGTGATTAATAAAGCCGAAGATGGCCTAATTAAAAATCAATCCTGGCGTTTTGCTCCCCTCGGCATTCCAGATCAGCTCTTTATTTCTGCCGCTTATCGGCAAGGTTTAACTCCGCTGCGCGCCTGGATTCTACAACATCTGCCGCCGAAGCCATCGCCGTCTTCGCTATCATCGCTGTCCTCGCCGCAGTCGGCGCCACCCCTGTCGCCGACGTCGCCCGTGATGCAATCAACTACTGCTACCATACCGCCTATTGCTCCACCCACCATCACCCTACTAGGTGCGCCCAATGTAGGTAAATCCACCCTAATTAACCGGATGATTGGACAGTCGCGTTTAGTAACCGCCGATCTTCCTGGTACTACTCGGGACAGTATCATCATTTCATTTACTTACCGTGGAGTGACTTACCAATTAATTGATACCGCCGGCATGCGGCGCCAAGCGCGCATTACAGATCCGTTAGAGCAAGCGGCGGTTAGTCAGAGCCAACAGGCGATACAAAAGGCGGATCTAGTGTTACTGCTGATTGATGCCGTTCTAGGGCCCACCGAGCAGGATTTAAAACTGCTAGCAACCGCATTTAAGCTAGGGCGTGGGGTGGTGATCGCAGTTAATAAATATGATCTGATAGATTCCATTCGTATCGCACAGCTACATAGCGAACTAGCTAGCTGCCTAACTTTTGCCGATCATGTACCACTAGTACCGATTTCGGCGCGCACCGGTTTTGGACTCAAACCGTTGTGGCGTCAATTGATCACTACTCTAAAACGACAACATCAGCCACTTACTACCCCGCAGCTTAATCGTATCCTGCAGCGTGCGGTAGCCCATCATCCCGCACCGCTAGTGAATGGCCGGGCAGTAAAATTTAAATATGTTCATCTCGGCGCTACCAGTCCGCTACAGCTAGTGGTGCATGGGGTACGACTGCAGCATCTGTCCGCTAGTTATCAACGTTATCTAGAACATTTTTTTCGTAACGAACTGCATCTATTAGGCTTACCCATCGAGTTTCGGTTTAAAAATAGTCATGATTAGCGGTATCAGTTAACATAACGTTAGTTACATCAGTTATGTCAAGTTACGTCAGGCAGTAGAAGCAATATATACGTAAGCTATATGTATAATAGTAATAATGACACGCATAGCGAATATTATAATAATAGCGCCCATAACGAGTTAACTGCGGCGGTAACAGTTTTGCGTGCCGACGGCGTTATAGTGTATCCTACCGAGGGAGTCTGGGGGATCGGCTGCGACCCATTCAGTCAGCGTGCTGTGGAGCGGGTATTGGCGATTAAACGACGTGGTTGGGAGAAAGGGCTAATTATTTTAGTCGCCGATTTGGCGCTGTTAGACGGGTTAGTTGCGCTACCGCAACATGAAATTGAGCAGCGCATCCAGCGCTTCCAAATGCAGCGACCAGTGCATTTTAATGCACCACCGCCGGTAACCTGGCTAGTGCCGGCGCAGCCGACCGCCCCCCGCTGGTTAATTGGTAATGGATCGTTGATCGCTTTTCGCCAGTTAACTTATCCAGTACTTACCCAGCAGCTACTGCGACTATTTAACCGGCCGCTGATCTCCACTAGTGCCAATTTTTCAGGGGAAGCGCCTCCTACTAAGCGGGCCGCGCTGGCGTCCAGTTTCATCGCGCAGGTGGATCTAGTGTTGCCGGGAGAAGTGGGTGGTCTAGCTAAGCCCACGCCGATTTATAATCTGGTAACCGGCCAGCAAATACGAACGTAGGAATAGGATAGCCAGAAAATAAGCAAAATGAACTCACAGCAACTAACACCACCACCGTCCATCAACCACCTAGTTAGCCCCCAGCTGCGTCCGGAGCTGTTTACCGATTTTATGCATTTATTTATCCATTTTAATCATCAACTTAATCTGCTCTCGCTAGCACAGGAACCATGGCTCTGGGAGAAACATGTTGTGGATTCGTTAGCGTTGCGCTATTTTATGCAGCATTTTAATTATGATTACCGGGGTAAGCGGTTACTGGATTGCGGTAGTGGAGGCGGGTTGCCCGCCCTACCGTTAGCTATCTTTTATCCGGAGCTGGCGGTGATAGCGCTAGATAGTATTCATAAAAAAATACGAGCGGTGAACCAGATGGCCCAGCAGCTGCGGTTAGCTAATCTCCAGACGGTTTGCGGGCGGATGGAAAATTACACTGGCCAGCTGCCGGATCTTATTACCGCGCGGGCGGTAGCGCCGTTAAGCAAACTGGTGCCGCTAGTGGCAGCCAAACTACCATCCGGAGGCTATTTGATCGCCTATAAGGGCAGTCAAGCACGGTCGGAGCTACGGGCGGCCGAACCGATGCTGACTAAATGGCGGTTGACGTTGGCGGCGCTATTACCTTACACTCTACCCCTAGCTGGTGATTATCAACGCTGCTTAGTGATTTTGCGCAAACTATAAAATTTATTTATATCAACGGTATTAACGGAGGTAACATGGAAGCTAATGAGCCGAACCAGTCAGCATTTGAAGCATTACAGGCAGATAAGATTTTTCATTATTTGGATGATCTGCATCAGATTCGGGCGGACCAGATCTATATTAGTCCCCAACTAGGGTCTACTAACAACTGGTTGCTAGAGCAGATTCAGCAGCAGGCGGCGTGGAGGGTCTGTCTAGCTGAGCAGCAGACCGCCGGGCGAGGACGTAATGGACGGACATGGCAAGCGGCGGCTGCCCCGCAAACTAATATTTACCTAACTTTTGGCTATCCGATTCCGCTTACCTTGGACCAACATAATCCGCCCAATCCTGCGCAGACTACAACCAGCGAGCGACCGCAGGATAATAATTTAGCTAGTTTAACGCTGGTGATGGGAATTGCTGCGGTGGGTGCGCTGCAACATTTTGGGGTAAATCAGCCGCTGTTTTTAAAATGGCCTAATGATATTTATCTAGCGGATGGCAAATTGGCTGGGATTTTAGTGGAAACCATGGTGGTGCAACAGGTGAAATATCTGGTGGTGGGCATCGGGCTAAATCTGGTACCTCCGCCAGCTTGCGGGCGTAAAACCGCTAGTTTAAGTGACTGTTTACCATCCGCTCAGCTTATCGAACGCAATCGGCTAGTGGGTTTTCTATTGGATCAGATGCTGGCCGCTTGCCATCAGTACCTGCAATCCGGTTTTGCGCCCTGGCAGTCGGTTTGGAACAGCTTAGATTATCTAGCCGGACGGCAGATTCAGGTGGAAATTAGCGGCGGTCATCGGCTAACTGGCCGCGAAAGTGGAGTGGATGAACAGGGGCGATTATTACTGCAACTGGCACAGGATCCAGCTTTACCGCCGCAGATCCGAGCGATCGATACAGGTGAAATCATTTTATAAGCTATTAATTACTATGCATAAGTGTGTATAGTATGCAACTAAATCGCTCAAAATGTCGTTAAATCGCTCCCGTGCCATCTGCATTGTTGACAACTAGCCGCTAATCTTTTATGCTGCATCTGATCTGGAGAGATGGCCGAGTGGTCGAAGGCGCTCCCCTGCTAAGGGAGTATGGGCCAAAAGCTCATCGTGGGTTCGAATCTCACTCTCTCCGAGGAAAAACAAAGAATTTAATGCAGTCTAGCAACAAATAGCAAGTGGCAAGTAGCGGTCAACGGACAGTGCTTACCAAACAAGTGGATAAGATCACATCGCACAGTGTAGCTGGGTCCGATCCCGCCGTCACCTTAAGTACCATTTCGGACACTCGGCTAGGCTATCTATACGATCATTATAAAAATAGCATCGCTCGCCTTACTGAACTAGTACATCGGCGTAATCTAGCGTTTAGCATTTTTTTTCTTTTGCAGTTTGGGATTTTTATTTTTGCTATTAATTCTGAACTGGTCTTTAATCTAATTAATGGGGTGCTAAGTAAGACCTATAACATTACCCTCAGCGGCAACGCGGCGCTAGTGCAGAGTGGTATGTGGCTGGCGGCGCTCTTTTATGTGGTGCAATTTGTGCAGCTGAGTCGCGACGTGGCGCGGCGACATAATTACCTGCAGGCGTTGGAAGGGTATTTAACCGGTTATCTGGGGGCGCTGAGCGGTCTCAAACAGCAACAGGATACTATTGATAAGTATCAATGCGTGCCAACACCAGAGGGCGCTCAGCAGTTGGAGCAGTTTAGTAATCTAGAGGGCCTTGGTACGCTAGGTTATGTTCATCAGCAGGATTTGTCGCCCACCACCAGTAACTCCCGCACTGATCCGCGCGCGTGCAGCTTTTTAAACTCCGTTTTACAGCTGTTTTATACCAAAATTAGCCTGCTGTTACCCATGTTATTTATTCTGTATCTGGTAGTACGCGAGCTTTTTGACGTTGTCTGGTGGTCCCTTTTCGTGTTAATTGATTTGGCTAGCGGGTGGTTTATTGAAGTTGTACTAGTCAGTTATTTTTTAGATCTAAATAGCGCGGTTAAAGAACGACTCCTACAGTTGTACGCTAAATTACGTGCCTAAGAAAACTAAACTAAGCGAAACTAGAATTAGAGCGTAGGTGTGTGCATAGAAGCAGATAGATGTTTGTAGATATAAATAGTAGATATGAGTGATACGAAGGATACAATGGTGGTGCCGGATGGTGATCAGTTCAATCCAGCACGGATAGATGGTCAAGTTAATAGTGGGCTATATTATACGGCGCGCCCTTGCTACTGGTTTATCTTGGAATATATCGGTAAACTGTTTTGCGGAGTGGTGCTAATTGCGCTGGGCGCTGCTACGCTGTGTCAGGTAGCCGTGGTAGGGGATCTAATCGCGCTATTACTGCATCACAAAGCCATCTCAGCTCCGATGCGGATGGTGATCCTATATAGTGTACCTTTTTTAGTTATGATGCTTATGCTCTATCTGATAGGACGATTGCTGCTAGACCTGGTTCGAACGGCTAGCGTAGATCAGTATATCATTAACGCCAAGCCGACAGCGATGTATATTGGAACCCGGCGTCGAGTATATAAATGGAACAAGCGCCATCATCAGCAACCAGCGGTCAGTTGCCCGCTAGATCAGCTGCAGGCGGTGACACTCCAGCAGAGCCTTTGCGGCCGCATATTGGATTATGGCACGGTGGTCTGGACCACCTGCACTGGCCGTCGCTTGCGCTGGCGGCATGTGGCCCATCTGCGGCGGCTAGCTAGAACGGGGTTAGAACTGGCTCAACCGAAAGTTTGGGCAGCGGATGATGGCTATATTACTACGGATGGAGCGCAGGAACTCTATTGCACTAATAGCCACTACGGGATTTTGATTCTGAGCAGCCTGCTGATCGGCCTAATTAATTTTGGGTTAGTGAATTGGCTAGGCAGTTGGTTCTTGGCTCATTACAGCAGCTTTTTTAGCTGGCTATTCAGCAGCCATCTCAGTCTTGGGCTCTTCGGTTTGTGGGGTGGCATCTGTCTCTGTATGCTGCCTACTGTTTGCTGGATCCGCTATAGTGCCATCAAGCGGCAATATAGTTTCCACCCGCGGTGGCTAACGATTCGTTCTGGATTATTAAAGCGGGTCGAATGTCGGATAGCTAGTAGTCAGATCGCTAGGTTAATAGAAAAACGGCAGATAACTGAGCGGCTAAAGCGTTTACTGCAGCGCGCTAATCTGCAGCTCAATGCGCAACAACGATTTGAGCGTGTAGCAGCTAGCGACACTACCCATCAACCCGCTAGTTGCTTAACTGCAGCTTCTCATTTGTCTAACACTAATTCTGTTCAACTTGCGCCCTGCTGGTTTTTTCTCATCGAGGGGCTAGTCAGTCCCTTATTAGTAGGCGGCTTCTTATCGCTGCTCACCCTGTTTTTTGGTCTGTTGAGTGTGCTAGCAGAAAAAACTACACTGATTGGCGGTGCTCTGCGGGTGTTTCATGATCTCTACGTCTTTAGTAGCGCCGCCATCCTACTACTCTTAGTCTGGAAACTTGGCGAAACACTGCTGCATATTATCACCTGCTTTCATGTTCATTATTGTATCACCGACACCAAGTGCCAGTCCTCCGGTAACCGCTTAGTTAGTCATCAATTTCAACCCAATCAAGTGATCGCCTGGCGAATCAAACAGAATCTCTGGGGGCGGCTATTTAATTATGGTACCATTATTTGGCAACTAAAGAACGGCCCGCAACGCTACTGGCGCTGTGTCGCAGATATCAGGCAACTAAGGGATCAAACGCTCCTGCCGCTACTGCAGCAGGAAGCATCACTCGCCGAGCATGATCGCGCATCGGCATGCACCATGCCCAGCTACCATGTTCATCCGTGCCTAGGTTATTGGTTAATTCCGTTGCTGCTAAGCTGCTGGCTGCTGTGGATCTTAGCTTATAAAGCTATTTCGATCTATTTTAGCCTAATTTTAATCAATACTGTGCTCATAAATTTAACTGGCTGGACCGCCGCCGCTACTACTGCTGCTATCGGCATCCATAGCAACCTCCCACAACTATTTCAACACTGCTATCAGTTGGTGATCCATAATCCCTACCTTGGTTATGGTTGGTTGGTCTTAATGACGCTGGGTCTCCGTAGTTACTTTCAACTGTTGCGGCCACAACTTGGTGATTATACCATTACCCAGCAGATCGCCTATGCAAGCAAAAAGGGGTGGTGGTGGCGCCGAGAATTTGCCGCCTTAAACATCGCTCAGATTAAAGGCTGGCAGATTAAGCAGCATATGTGCGCTAAATTATTAGATTATGGACGCATCAAATGGCAACTTAGCGGTAAACATTATTATCTCTGGCCAGCAGCACCTAATCTAAGGCGGTTACAAACGCAGTTACTGCAGCGGCTACAAACGCAAAAATTGTGGCAATACGCTAGTCGCCATCCAGAAAATAGCAAGTAACGGATAATCCAACAACAATGACGCGCCTCACAGAACCAACTTATGCATACTAGTATCATTCCGCACCGTTGGTATGATCGCATTCCCGCCCGGCTAAAAATCAGTTTTAAACGCTGGTCAGGCTGGATTACCGGTAGCGGTTGTTGGCAGGAGATTATCAGCGCAGAGCCGCGTGCACATAGTAGTAGCGATCAGACGATCGCAGCGAGTGCTAGTAAACTCACTGATCATGGTATAACTGGATTACGCCCTGCCTGGTGCTTGGGCATCCAACCGGATCGCGTATTGTTGCAGCAATTAACTCGCCAGTACGGCGATCAGTTGCAATTAGTGTCCATTATCACGCGTTCGGAACTACTAATCGATGATCAAGAATTGGCACGCCAGTGGCCGGGTTGCGACCGTTGGTTGTATGCCTTATATGATCATAGCGTCTGTAGCCCCCGCGATGGGATTAACCAATCGTTGTACGCTTTTCAACAGCAACTGGCACAGATTCACCAGCTCTGGCAAGCTAGTACAAAACCGGTGTTTTATTGCCATTGCATGGCAGGGCGGGGAAGGAGTTTTCTCTTTCTACTAGCTTGGATGCTGTATTATTATATCCCGGAACATCCTGAACTAGCGGATCCTAATCTTAGTCAACTGGCCAATTTCATTCAGCAACGACGCCCGGCCGCATTCGGGCTGCAAAAGTTAGAAGGGGAGCAGACCGGTTTTGCGGGGCTGCTAGCGCTGGATTGGCTGGTTCAGAAACCGTTAATCTGGTGGCAACAGCGCGATTCCGCTCGGCTGCAGAACGATTTGCAGTGCGCCGGCCTGGCGTTGCAGGCGACTTTAGATACCACCTTTCGTACTGCCAGTGATCTAGCTGCGCAGCAGCAACAGGTAGGGCAGTTATGGCAACGCGCGCAGCAGCTGGCGATCACTCGCCCCTTGCTAGAACTGCTGCTCTGGACTCCGCCTTGGCACCATTTACCACTACTGATAGGCGCTAAACAGGATCATGTCGCGTCGCTAACCTTACTCCGGCAGAAAGCGTGGCATCGCTTATCCCGCACCGCCCAGGCCAATTGGCCCCGTTGGCAATGGTGGTGGCTTACCGCTTAGCTTGCCGAAACATCTGATCTACCCGCAGCAGTTCACCCACGCTCCAAGCTTGACTAATGGCACCCCCGGCTAGATGGGGCGCGTCACCACTAAACAACTCCGAAATACTACCCACGCATGCTTCATGCAGTAGATGCTGCCCTAGCGCCTGTTGACACTGCTGCCAACGCGCTGTTGCTCGCGCTCGCTCCCAATACTTAAGCGTGCTTTCAAAAAAACAACCTAACAGCCAGGGCCAGATGGCACCATTATGATAAGCGCAGTCGCGCTGTGACTGATTCCCTGCATAAGTACCTTGATAGTTGCTATCGGTCGGCGCCAGGGTACGTAAACCTACCGGGGTAAAAAGCTGCTGGTCTACCTGCTCTAAAATGGAACGCACTTGGTTTAAAGTTAACCAATCAGCGCCGGCTAGTAACGATTCTTTATCTGCTATTACTGTGCCCCACGTATCCGTTGTATCCGTTGTATCCGTTGCGTCCGCCATCGGTAACAGCGCCGTAGCCCAGAGCTGATTAGGCCGTAGCTGGGCATTCCGTTCTTGCTGGTTAACGTAATCATACAAAAATCCGCGCTCAGCACACCAAAAACAGCTTTTAAAATGCTGCGCAAAAGCTTGGCGCTGCTGGGCCACCCGCTGGAGTTCTGTTGCGGTTAGCCATGATCCGGCAACCGCCTTGGTCGTAAAGGCAATGCCTGTCGCAGCGGCCGGCGCAGAACTATGCAGCAGCTGTACAAACCGCAATAGATGATACCATAACGCATTGAGTTCGATGCTGAAACCGTAGCGCGGAGTCACCGGCCGGCCTCCGACCGCGGCATCCATCCAGGTTAGATTCCACTGTGGCCCCCCGGCATACAATAAACCATTTCGGTCGTCGACATGCAGGTTATAGGGACCACCTTGCGTATAAGCGCGCCAAATTGCCGCCAGCGTGGCACCAAACTGGGCAATAATCTGCGCACTTTTACGCCCTATCGCCAGCCAATAATGCCAGAGCGCCCACGTCCACCATAAACTGGCGTCCACGCTGTTATAGGCGTGCTGACTCGCGGTTGGCCCTAGATAATTGGGTATTAGTCCATCCCGTAGCTGCCGAGCGTAATAGCTTAAAATCGAACGCATATCCGTCAGCAACCGAGTACCCAGAGTTAATCCAGGCAGCGCAATCATGGTGTCCCGCCCCCAGGATAAAAACCAAGGATAACCAGCCATAATTTTGGTCGCCACTCCCTGCTGCCGCACTAAAAAACTATGACTTTCCGCTCGCAGGGTGGCCATCAAATCTGGTCCCGCCGAGAGCCGCTCCACATGACGATCCGTAAGTTCCCGATACCAGAGTTGTTTTAAATCCTGACCAGCTGGCGGCTCCTCCACACCCCCGGCAATAATCAGCTCATATCGTCCGACGTCAAAGTTAAATTCCAGATATTCCGGACAGAAGAGATCTTCTCGGTCTAAGTAACCCCGCTGGTGCTCGGTCGGATATAAAACATTATAATACCAACAGTTTTGCACTACTCGCCGAGCGGGTTGCCGACTAGCTTGCAGATAAAGTTGCACCGTGTTTGTTGACGCTGGCGCGCCATCTGGTGCCGCCGTCGCCCCCTGACGCTTTATTAAGCGATAACAACTTCCCGCCACGCTGGTTTCGGTCAGGTAACTAACCCCATCGGTCACCCGTTGCAATTGATGAAAATTGCGCATCGCCAGTAGCGGCCGCAAGCGTAGCTGTAGCCGGGTAGGACCCCGATACTCAATTAGATAACGTAGTAGCAGCCGATTTTCATTCCGCAATAGTAGTTGTTCCCGTTCCACCCGCCAGTGCCAATGGTGGTTGTCGCCCATATCATCGTGCTGGTCATCATCGTGCCATCCCCAGCCCATATGACCATCCAGATAACGACGCACGTACTGCAGATGCGTGGTTACCAGCGGGCGCATATCGTAATCCGGATAATAATGACCATTCAAATAGTGGCCACCTGCCGCGCCTTCCTCTTGCACCTGCTCGTCTAAACTATGCCAGATCAGCATTTTATCCTGCTGCGTAGGTAGTGCCGCCACTAATAAACCATGATA